>CAIYTD010000184.1 GCA_903928955.1 Oligoflexia bacterium
AAATTTATTTAATTTTTTTAATTTATTCTGGGAGTCGTGATGATGAAGTGGAATGGCAAAAAAAAGTCCTTGATGTTTTTATGGATGAGTTTGAACTCGATCTTAGCGGGGGGTTTATGTACGGGTTGTTCTCCTAGTGAATCTCTTGTTGAGCCGACTGTGAATTTACCTCGAGCACCAGAAGTACCTGGAGCATTTGGAGTGCCAGAAGTAGCAGTGCCTCACGTTCTTTATGGCTATTTGGTTCCGAACGAAGCCATTATAAAGCTGGCTACTGCTACTCATCTTTTTCGTATTTCGGATGCAAAGCGCTTGCACTTATCGAAGAATTTCATTGTCACAGAAAATCCTCGGGCAAGACATGAATCAGAGCGAGAAGTTCAGATAAGAGATGCACTAGGTGAGCTCCTTTGGAAATCAGAAGGAAAAATTGTTCCAAATTCGACTCAATTGGTTGGAAATACCTTGGGTTATATTGCGCTGACGAACCGCGGGAAAGTTTTGAAAATCCATTTGTATGAAGTAAATTCTCTTCGTGTCAGTTTTGAAGTTGTAGGTGTTTCAGATTTTAAATTATCTAAAAATCTTTTGGCATATCGCGATCAAGGCAGGGTGCTTCGCGTTCAAGCGTTGTCCGATCCAGCAGGAGTACCTGTTTTTCTGGGTGTTGTTCAGAATAAAAAGAGTTACCAAGTTTCGAGTGATTTTATTGCTTATGCTCAGAATCAGAAGGTTTATTTGAAGAATAAGCTTGGAGAAAATGTTTTTACTTCTCGTCCTCATTCCCGTTGGCATTCGATTCAAGATCTGAAACTGACGCATTCTTGGCTTTCTTATATTACTAAACGGCCTTTTGGGGGCTCTCATTGGAATCTTGTGGCCGAAGGTAGGTTTCCAGTGTTGACAGATGATGCAGAGATCCAAGGTGATCTTTTTATTTCTAATTTTTTTGCTGCCTATCAAAAAGGAGATATCGTTTATAGAATTAAAGCACCTATCGAAGATCCTGATGCTGGTCCACAGTTATTTGGTGTCCTGCAAGGACCTGGGAATCAAGTGGTTGCACTTTCAGAATATATACTGACTGTTAGAACTAGCAATAATCAACTGCACGAAATGGTTCTTAACGCCTTACCTGATCGATTTCTAGATTCAAATGGTGTCCTCGTTTCGGAACAATTACACAATGAAATAAATGCTATATCGGAAGAATTTCGATCTGGAATTCAAATTCCTTAATGAATTCCGCCTAGGTAGGGTTGAACACATTCCAGGCTGTGTTCCATTCTGAGATGATCTCATTATGGTGGAACGTGTGCTTAGAAATAGAAGTTTAACTTTACCTTTTTTTTATTTTTTCTGTTCCCTCATGCTATTGCCAGGTTGTGGTAATCTGGTTGTGGGAGGGTCTTCTAACACGAATGCTGCAGTGCAATCTCAAATTAGCTTTCTTCCTGCTTCCGGAGTGAATAACGGTTCAACACCCATTACTGTGACGGTCACTATTTCTAATGCGAGTGGAGGAGCACTATCCAATAAAGCGGTGACACTGTCATCCATTGGAACCTCAAGTTCGATTACTCCCACGATCAGTCCGGCATCTGCAACGACGAATTCCAGTGGGATAGCGACTTTTACGGTCACCTCATCTAGCGCAGGCTATGCAAGCTTACAAGCTTCGGTGAGTGCAGACCACTTCACGGGAGCATCTCTTGGACAGATTCAGTTCTTGTCTGCATTGCCAGTGAGTGACTGGCAAGCCAGAATGAACGCAGGTTCCTCTAATAGCTTTTCTTCGACTCTTACGAATTGGCAGGATTTAGAAAATACCTCCCTTGCATCCCCTAGTGGAGTGTTAAAGGGATCTAGCAGATGGTCAGGTTCAGGGAGTATAGCAAGTCCTTATGCTTTCGCGACGAACTCTGGTTTTGTAGATTTTGGATTTGGGCTGAATAATTATTCGAGTTTTACTTTTGAATCCTGGTTGATGCCAACAAGTTTATCCTCTTTGGAGACAGTGATTCTAGGGAATGGACAAACCCATCATTCAGGACTTTCTACTGAAACTAACCTCGGACTGACTTTAAAACAGAGTCCTCTGGCGGTCAATTCTCAGGGGGTTGCAGGAGCCTTACAGCTCACTTTAGGGGAAAAATCTTATTCGGATGAAGTGATGGCTCTTTCTCCCGTAGGGTATTGGAGATTAGGCGAATCCTCAGGCGCAACTGCTTATGACTCGAGTGGAAAAGGAAAACATGGCGTTTACCAAGGCGGAGCCACACTGGGACAGGCTGGCGCTTTTACTGGAGACCCTCACCCAGCAGCGTTACTTGATGGATCTACGGGATATATTCAAACGACCTATACTCAAACTGCAGTTACCGCATACTCGGTCTCTGCTTGGATTAAAACAACTTCAACGGCCCTCCTTCCGATCATCCAAGACCGTGGGAGTGGGGCTGGAAATAGTTTAACGCTCGTAATAGGTTTGAATGGAACCTACGGTGGTATTGGACGCCTTTCGTTCGTAGTAGACTCAAACAGCGTATGGGTCGGTCCTACTGCAAGTAGTCTGTTAGTGAATGATGGCAATTGGCACCATATCGTTGGAACATGGAGCGCACCTTCAGGAATGCTAGTTGCGGCATCTCAGTTCAATATTTACATTGATGGCAATGCACAGGCCCTTTCAACACCTTCTCAGAGGGGTGCTCCTCAATCCCCGCTGAGTGGTCTCGGCACAGCAATAATTGGTTACCACTCAACATGGGTAAAATTCTGGAATGGGCAAATTCAAGATGTTGCAATATTTGAAACAGAGCTTTCTGCTGCTCAAGCTCAATCTTTGTACTATGCTGGGCTGAAACGGACCACCTGTACCTCTCAATCTGCACTTGCGAATAACACATGGCACTTCATCTCTGGGCTTTGGAATGCATCTACAACATCCCTTCAGCTCTTTGTCGATGGGACGCAAGAGTGCACGGTGATTGATCCTTCTGGTGGGTATTCGGGCAGCAGTAATTCCTTTCGTATTGGAGCTGATTCTCTAGGCAATCATCCTTGGGCTGGGAGTATTTCAGAAGTCAGGACGTATGGATCAGCCCTATCATCCGGAAATATTTTAACGAATAAGGCAGCTACTCTGAATCGGTATCCCTAATGGGAGAGGCTGTTCTTGTGCCTTCATTCTGTCACTAAGAGTTGACCGCCGATATGAGCAGGATGCAGATGGCAGCGAATCGGAAAAGTTCCTGTTTTACTGGCTACAAATTCAAAATCTTTGCCTTTATCGTCAATCAGTTGTTCTACTTTAAATTCATCAATCGCATAACCGTGGATATTGTTTTTTCCTCCTATTTTACTGACTGCGTGAATCTTAATGATGTCTCCCTTTTTTACAATAAGTGTGGAAGGGAGCCAAAATTTGGTGCCTGATATTTCAACTGCAACCACTTCAAAATTTTGAATACGATTTGCAGCTTGGAGCCACTGGGTAGTGAGTGGAGATAAAAAAGTGAGAGTCATTCCTAAAATCCAGAGTATGTTTTTCATATTATTTTCCCTAGCATATTTTCTGTAGTGTATCAACTTGAGTGGTGCTGTGTTTTTTGTGTGAATTTTGCCATTTGATGTACAGTTGCTCGAAATTCCTCAATTTGGCCTTCTTGGCGTAAATCTCCTAGTCCAATTTGATGAAGTGCAATGCCTGTCAGCGTCGATCCATAGCGTTTGAGGAAGTAATGGCTGGCTAATGCAGCTGTTCTTCGGTTGGCATCTACGAAAACGTGCGCCATCACCAACCCGATGTAGATTTCAATTGCCGATTCCAATGTTGCTCCGGCTTCTGCAGTTTCGGTGGCACGGTGCAGCTTGTCTCTTGCTGTGAGCAGTGGATCCGTGATCAAAGTGAGAGTTTCTACTCTCCCAGAAGGCAAAGTTAAGGTAACAGGTTCGTGACGCCAGGGGTCTGAGTTTTTTCCACTAATGATTTGATTGAGACGAGCGAGTTCGGCAGTCGTTAAAAGGGCTCGGTGCTGCGCGAGACTTTCGGATACTTCAAGAGCTCTCTCAAATCGAGTTTGTTCTAGCTGCTGTTTGAGTAACTCTATTTTCACGTAGCCTACAATCTGCGAGACCGGATTCTGGGTCAAGATGATTCTCACTTAATGGATAAGAGAATGTGAGTTTTGTCTCGTTCTTCCTGAATGAGAGATGTAAACTCAAACCTATTATGTCACCTGCAAATGAAGAGTCTGAGGGAGGGGTTACCCTTCAAGAAAGTAAGCCCGAAATAAAAGAGCCGCCTCGGTTTGCCGTTTGTCTCCATAATGATGATTATACAACGATGGAGTTTGTGATGGAGATTTTGAAGAGGTATTTTCATAAAACCGAAGAGCAGGCCTCACAGATTATGCTGAGTGTCCATCAGCAGGGGAAAGGTGTGGCTGGTATTTATCACTATGAAATTGCAGAAACTAAAGTAGTGCAAGTTCATGAGTGTGCGCGTTCTAGAGGGTTTCCTCTGAAATGTACGACTGAGCTAGTCAAAGATTGAATGGGATGTACAGATCTGCCAGAAAAAGAGTATAGATCTAGTTAAGAGGATCCTGATGATAGGTCGAAAAGCAGAAGCTATTTTAAATCGAGCTGTACGTTACGCAGTAGAGCAAGAGCACGAATATTTTACTCTGGAGCATGTCCTTTGGAGTCTTTTGGCTGATGTTCAGATTCGCGAGGCTATTGAAGCTTGCGGTGGTAGTACCGTTGAGATTCAAAAGGAATTAGAAGTTTATTTACAAACAGAAGTTCCAAAAGCAGTTCGCCAGGATTCTACTGCGTCCGAGTCTCTGTACGAGGATCATCCGGCTGAACATCCTGTAGCAACATTAAGTATTCAGAGGCTGATTCAAAGGGCACTGTTTCATGTGCAGTCAGCAGGAAAAGATGAAATTCAACCAGAAGATCTACTGGTTGCTTTATTTCAGGGGAAAAATTCTAAAGCTCTTTTTCTATTGACTCAGCAAGGAATAGAACGGCTGGATATCCTGAATTATATGAGTCATGGAATCCGTAAAGACAAAGAACTTCCACTCGAAGAGTTAGCCAGTACAGAAGAGTCGCCTGATGAGCTCCATGAAGAAGTGGATAGTGGGCCTGTGCCAAAGTCTGAGCGAGGGAGAATATTTGAAGATCCTCTTTCACTTTATGCGACCAATCTGAATGAGAGCGCAAAAGCGGGGAAAGTGGATCCACTAATTGGCCGTCAAAATGAGTTGGATCGAATCATTCAGGTTCTTTGTCGTCGGAGAAAAAATAATCCTCTTTTAGTAGGGGAGGCTGGAGTCGGAAAAACAGCATTAGCAGAGGGTTTGGCGTTAAAGATCGTTGAAAAAGCTGTGCCTGATCTCCTTTCAAATTCGATTGTTTATGCTTTAGATTTAGGATCACTTCTGGCTGGAGCAAAGTTTCGCGGAGATTTTGAACAGCGTTTTAAGCGTGTTATTTCCTCATTGGAAGCAAAAAAACTGAAGGGTCAATATCCTATTCTCTTTATTGATGAAATTCACACCATTATTGGAGCCGGTGCTGTGAGTGGGGGAGCCTTGGATGCTGCGAATCTCCTCAAGCCCCTTTTATCGCAAGGAACTATTCGCTGTCTGGGGTCCACTACTTATTCAGAGTATCGTAGTGTTTTCGAAAAGGATCATGCTTTAGCTCGTAGGTTTCAGAAAATTGACGTGAACGAACCCAGCATTGAAGAAGCTGTTCAAATTTTAGGGGGATTAAAGTCACGCTTTGAAGAACACCACGGAGTTCAGTATACTTATGATGCTCTTCGTGCTGCTGTTGAGCTCTCAGTGAAGCACCTGACGGATCGCTTTTTGCCAGATAAGGCAATTGATGTGATTGATGAAGCGGGTGCGAAAGCTAGATTGAAGCGCGGAACTCAAACTACTTTTTCTCAAACGGTTTTGGATTTTAATTCGATTGAAGAGATTATTGCTCAGATTGCACGTATTCCGGCTCGTTCAGTGAGCACGAGTCAAAAGGCCCGGCTAAAAAATCTCAAGTCTGATTTGAAGCTCACTCTTTTTGGGCAGGATCAAGCGATTGACGCTTTGGTTACTGCTATTCAGCTCGCTCGATCGGGTTTGAGAACAGGTGACAAACCTATCGGTTCTTTTCTTTTTTGCGGCCCAACAGGGGTAGGTAAGACGGAATTAACAAAACAACTGGCGCATTGCTTGGGTGTGCCTTTTCTTCGGTTTGATATGAGTGAGTATAG
This sequence comes from Oligoflexia bacterium, assembly GCA_903928955.1. GTDB lineage: Bacteria > Bdellovibrionota > UBA1018 > UBA1018 > UBA1018 > CAIYTD01. The sequence continues at coordinate 6,290 of CAIYTD010000184.1, forward strand.
CGAAAAACATACCCTCTCTCGATTGATTGGAGCTCCTCCCGGTTATGTCGGTTTTGAGCAGGCAGGACTTCTGACGGATGCAGTTTTAAAGAGTCCTTATTCCCTTGTTCTTTTAGATGAGATTGAAAAAGCGCATTCGGATATTTGGAATATGTTGCTTCAGGTGATGGATCATGGAGTGCTGACAGATAATAATGGCCGAAAGGCTGATTTTAGAAATACAGTTCTCATTATGACCTCTAATGTAGGATCTCGGGAGCTGGAACGGCGGCCTGTAGGGATGGGCACGACTCAAGATCGTGGGGGTGGCGCTTCAGCACAGAAGGCAATTGAGCAGACTTTTAGTCCCGAGTTTAGAAATCGCTTGGATGCTATTGTTCATTTTAATCCCCTGGATGCCCTTACAGTCGTTCAAGTAGTTGGAAAACAGCTTGTTGAACTCGAGTCCCAGCTCTTGTCTAAAAAAGTAGATATTGAGTTTGATTCAGATGTTCGAGATTGGCTTGCTGAGAAAGGATACGATCGATTAATGGGTGCTCGACCTTTAGGAAGGCTTATTCAAGATAAGATCAAAAAACCTCTTTCAGAAGAGATTTTATTTGGAAAGCTTGAGTATGGCGGAAAAGTGAAGGTCTTTATTCGAGAAGGTGATATTGTTTTTGAGTGCCTGCCTGAGAAGAAATCACTAGGAATAACTGACCAAATGGAGTATCTCAAGGACTCATAAGGAAAAAAGATATGAGTACAACAGAAACCACACCCTCTCAGGCAGTAAAATCTCCATTACCAGGAACTGCACCTGGACGTCGTCGCAAAAAAGCAGAAGGACGTAAGAAGCGGGTGTTGAAACTCCACTCAAATAAAGAATTTGCCACTCAGTATTTTGAAGCTAAATCTAAGAGATCGATTGAGAAAAAAGCAGCTTTTAGAAAAAAGAAAAGTAAAAAGAAGTAATCTTTTACTGCGCTAGGTGTGAAAAAAAGGGGGGGTTGGGTGTTTCAAATTTTTCGAAAGCCGTTTTCTCAGGCATGGAAAGAAACAATACTATTGCGGAGTTTCGGTTTTTTAAAAATACCGATGCTTTTTTTTGTATTCCCTAGAGTAATAGAAGTAACAGATGAGCGCTGTGTCGTGAGAGTGCGGCTGAACCGCCGAACCAAGAACCACCTTCGATCGATGTATTTTGGAGCCCTAGCAGTGGGAGCTGATTGTGCTGGGGGTTTGATTGCTATGCGTCAGATCCGAAAACAAGAGATTCCCGTTAGTCTTATTTTTAAAGACTTTCGTGCTGATTTTTTGAAACGGCCTGAAGGGGATGTTCTGTTTACTTGCGAAGAGGGATTAGCAATAGGTGAGTTGGTACAAAAGATTCTCGTTTCTGGAAAGCGGGAAAATATGCCTGTTTCCATAACGGCTACTGTTCCTTCTCGTTTTGGAAACGAACCCGTTGCAAAGTTTATTCTCACTCTGTCTTTGAAACGCAAAGCGTAGGCTGAATTAACTTTTTAATTTTGGAATAGTTTCAGATTTTTAGATTGAGTATCCGCTAGTTTTTTTAGAAATTCCTTGCGAGAAATCAGTCGAGCTCCTAATGCCTCCATATGAGGTGTGAGCACTTGAATATCGATCCAAGTGAGACCGCGAGACTCTAGGTGTTTGGACAGAAATAGAATTGCTAATTTAGAAGCATGAGATTCGAGATGAAACATGCTTTCTCCCGCAAACGCACCGCCTGCGTCTACGCCGTAAATTCCTCCTATTAATTGGTTTTCTTTCCAAACCTCAATGCTATGAGCGTGCCCTAAATGATGAAATTCAGAATAGGCTTTTTTGATTTCTTCAGTGATCCAGGTTCCTTCCTGGCCAGGACGGGGCACTTGGGAGCAAGCCAGAAGGACCTTATCAAACGCTTGATCGATCGTATAAGTGAAGGGGAGCTTTCTTTGTGCTCGCGCCAGGCTTCTGGGGAGATGAGGGATAGGGAGCTCCAGGATGGCGCGTTGGGGTGGGCAAAACCATGCTAAAGGAAGTCCTGGGATGGGCCAGGGGAAAATGCCTTTTTGATAGGCAAGTTTCAGATTTTCGGGTGCTAAGTCTCCTCCTAGAGCAATAATGCCTTCTGAGGAAGAATGGATAGGATTTGGAAACTGTAATAAAGGCATAGTTTATTTCTTCTATCTCATTCATTCGAGTATTTAAATAAACTTATTAATTATTGACTATTATTTTTTTTTAACTAGATTGTGACACGTTCATCACAAAAAATATTGAGAAAATAATGAAATTAAAAAAATTCAAGTCGTTGATATTTATAACTGGAATTTGTTTTATAGTTGCTTCTTATTCAGCTGAAAATCTAGTATCAGCATCTGTTGATCAAGCTCACTATATTTTAGGCAGCTGTATCAAATTAGATCCAATAGGTTGTGAAGATTTGGCAATTTTTGGTCTAGATAGGAATCTGCAAAATGGTACACATCCAGCAATTGCTGTTCAAAAAATAGCCTTTCAGACTTATTGTACAGAAGGTGGTGATCAATTCATTGAAAATCAGTTATGCAATTATGAAATCGGAAATCTTTTCTGCACTATAAATAATTCTATAGCAGGATTGGATGAAGCATTTTCTACATCTGTTATGGTGATTCATTCTACAACTGAGTTCACTCGAGATGTTTTTAGTCATATATGCAATGTTCTGGCTGGAACTTTTAGTGTAACAGCGCCACAGTAATGAGTATTCCAGGATAGCTTCTATGAATCTAGCGAGTTCCAGTATGTTGCATTTACTTTTAACCTCATCAGGTTGCTCTCATCGTACTCGATATTAATTGGAATACCTGCGGGAACAGACGTTTAAATTCTCGACGCCTTCTAAGTTGCAAAGAACTTTTAAAGTAGATCTTTGCATGCTGAAAAAAAGCGGAATACATGCAATGACATATTTCGCCTGATACGCTTTCGACTTGTTGTTGTTCGTTCCAAATTTCGTACGCTATATTAGCTCGCCAATTAAATTGAGTCACCTTAAGTTGTGATCGCTAAGAGAGGGAGTGCCGGATGTTCAGCTATCGCACGGGTATCTTAAAGAGCTTTAATAGAATGATTTGAGGGGGCCTTTCTGTAAAACGCTTTTAAAAAGCATGTTTAAACTTTAGCTCACCTGCATGAAAAATACTCAAAAGCAAATATGAAGAATCACTTTAAGAGCTTAACATTTATCATTTTTTTGCTCTGTAATTTTGCTATTTTACCTGCTTGTTCGAGCCATAACAACGGGCAACAGCAAAGTGTTTCCAACAATACAGGAAATAGATCTCGACGGTCTTTAGAGGAAATTTCTTCTTATGGTACTACTTATTACATCGATGTAGTTCAAGAAAAAATGTTACCTCGCGGCTCAGCTTTGATCACTCAATCTGGAAATTTAGCAGCGCAAGGAATTGAACGCATTATTCATGCTGCAAGTGGTAGCGCTGGAAATGTAACTGAGCATTTTATCCCTACTCTTGAAGGAGTTTCCCTTTCAGTAAATAATTCCCTTCGATTAGCTCGCACCCATAAAATGAACCGAGTGGCGATTCCTTTTATTGGTCGAGGCATTTTTTTAACGAGAAGTGGAGCAACACCACAACAATTAGGTGAAACAATCATCCTATCTGCTTTAGAAAACCGTGGAAATATTGGAGCCTGCTTTTCAAAACATTCAGCCTCATGAGGTTGAAGTTGCAGCTGGAAGTATTGTCGATTTTCGCCTCCACCGCGCCTCAGCTATCGTCAATGCCGCGAATATGGAAGTGAGTTTTGGAGGTGGTATCTCTGGTCCTATCGCGACAGCAGCTGGTGTTGCTCATTCAGCTCTTTAATCAAAGAGTCTCTCAATTATTGAGTGAGTAGTGGGGATTCTTTGGAGGCTCTAGATGTTTAGTTTTGGAAAATACTCTGCGATTGTGATCTTTTGGATGAATTTGGCGCTAGTTACTGCCTGCGGTACCTCTCCATCGAGTTCGAGTCCGGCTAGCGTTGGTAGGCAAAACGATAGGCAAAACCGTCCCTATGTCTTTCGAACTACAATTTCAAGCAGGCCTTACTATTTTCACTTTAAAGGAGCAATGGGTTTTGGAATATGATGAGAGGCAGCGTAGATGCCGGTGACAGCTATGTCAAAGATGATCATCCCAATCGTATATTAGATAACCTGAATTAATGTCAAAGGTCGTTTCCTTTTAGGACGCTCTCAAAAATGGATTAAAATCTTTGAACCTTTCTTCTGATTCGTATAAATCCAATAAATGATAAAAAAACAATCTGTAGCAAGGCAGGAATGGATTTCAGCGTGCGAATTTCACCCCCTTTCGGGAAAGGAAGTGTTAAGGGAGGTTTGCTCTCGTATTGCGCAGTTCTCGCGGCCTGTAGTTCTGCTTGATTTGGATTCTACTGTTTATAACGTCGGCCCAAGGAGTTTTCAGATTTTAAAAGACTGGGTCCAGGATTCTTCTACTAAGTGTCCGTTAGAGATTCAAAAAGCAGTCTTTCAGTTGGAGAACGAGGAGTTAGGGTATTCCGTTTTAGATGTTTTTTCAACATTTCATCTGGCTCTTCAGAAGTGGGCTGTCCAAAAAGAATTGGATTCGGCTCAATCCTTTTGGTGGGATCGTTTTTTTACTCATTCTTATCTCACTTATGATCGTCCCTATCTAGGGGCGGCCGAGTTTACCCAGCAGCTCCACCAGCTGGGGGCAGAAATGGTCTATTTAACCGGGCGAGATGCATGCAAGATGGGGGATGGAACGCGTACTAATTTGATTCGAGATGGTTTTGCTTGGGGAACGGAACGGACTCATCTTTTATTAAAATCCTCTCTGAATGTGGGGGACTTGGAGCATAAGAGAGCTGCTGCCGAGTGGATTCAGAATCGTGGAACCCTTGTTGCGTCGTTTGAAAATGAGCCCTCTAATCTCGTTGCGTTACAAGAAATTTTTCCTCAAGCTATGCACATTTTTGTAGATACTGTTTGTAGCCAAACACCTGCTCAGCCTACTCGGGATATTTATCGGATTTCTCATCTAGATTGGGTTCTGTCCGGAGGGAAATAAGTTAAGATTTTATTCCTCTCAACCGATTTAAGAGAGATGGCTTTTGCTCAGATTAGATATTTTCATTTAAATAAGTGGAAATATTCTATTATTAGTTTTATTTTTGGCTGCTTGTTTCTTCTTGCTGCTAGGATTTTTTTATCTCCTTCAAGCTTTTTTTACAGTTTGTGCGCAGTTCTGTTTTTTTTTATATTATTAGCTGATCTTATTCGAATCATTTTGGATCAAGTTCGATCTTCCTCTTCTGAATTGCAAGATAGCATTCATCGGTTTGAGAGGCTGTTTGAATTTTCTCCCCATCCCCATTTGATTTTAAATGAGATTGGAATTGCTGACTGTAACTTTGCAGCAGTAAACAGTCTTTGGTGTATCGATAAAAATGATCTCTTGTCTCGGCATCCAGCTCTCTTTTCTCCAGAGTTTCAACCTGATGGTAGGAGATCTGAGGAAAAATTTAAGGAGATGGATGCATTGGCTTGGAAGAAGGGTCATCATGAGTTTGAGTGGGTCTATAGGAAAATGGATGGTACTCTCTTTTTAGTTCAAACGACTGTTATTCCGATTCGTTTTAAAAATAAAAAATCGCTATTGATACTTTTACGTGATTTGACTGCAGTTAAAGTAGCAGAGGAGGAGAGAAATTATTTAGTTTTTGAATTACGACAACTCTTAGAATCGATTTATCGGAGTGCTATTGTTGTCATTACAGATAGAGAAGGAAAAATTCTTCAGGTAAATCAAGCCTTTTGCGAAGCTAGTGGCTATGAATCTCATGAATTAATTGGAGAAAATTATCGAATAGTTAATTCAGGAAAGCATCATCAAGAGTTTTTTCGAGACCTTTGGGATGCTATTTCATCTGGTAAAACGTGGACCGGAGACATTCATAATAAAAAAAAGAATGGAGATTCCTTTTGGATTCACACAGTAATTTCTTCTTTGTCTTCGGAGGTAGGAGAAATTGATCGATATCTTTCTATTGGTTTTGATGTTACATCTCGAGTGAGAATGGAAGTGGATCTTCAGCGAGCAATAGAGATTGCCGAGAATGCTAATCAAGCAAAGTTACGATTTCTTGCGAATATGAATCATGAAATGCGCACTCCATTAAATGGAATATTGGGAATAACTGATTTGCTTTTAAGTTCCACTTTAGATTTTTCTAGTATGGATCAGCTTAAGATTATTCGAAATTGCAGTACTTCTTTGTTAAATTTAGTAAATGATGTTTTAGATTTCTCCAACCTAGAAATAAACACTACAAAGCGAGAATTCCAACCGTTTTCTATTCAATCGGTTGTTCAAGAATTAGTAGAACTTTTAAAATTTCGCGCTTTTGAAAATGGCCTTGAGCTTACTTATAGTCATGACAATAGCATTCCAAACTCAGTAATAGGAGATCCGACAGGTCTAAGGCAAATTCTGATGAATCTCATTTTGAATAGTATTAAATTTACTGAAAATGGAAAAATTGAACTTTCATCTCAAGCAATTCCTCTCGATGATAATAAATGGAATATTCACTTTGAAGTAAAAGACACCGGAATTGGAATTTCTGATGAAGTGAAAAATAAACTATTTATTCCTTTCTCGCAAGTAGATAGCTCTACAACACGAAGTTATGGGGGATCAGGATTAGGTTTAGCAATTTGTAAAAGACTGTGTGAACGAATGAGTGGAACAATATGGGTCGATAGTACTCCGGGTATTGGTTCTACCTTTTCGTTTACTTTTCAAGTAAAGGAAAATCTTTTTTCTTTCGTTCAGGTTTCAGTTGACCCACTTGCAGTTTTTGATTCTGAAATGGGTAAAAAAAATCCTATTAGAATTTTAGTTGCTGAAGATAATTCTATCAATCAGCTCGTTCTTTTGGGGATTCTAAAAAAATTAGGGTATTCCGCTGAAGTTGCCTCGAATGGCAAAGAAGTTTTAAGTTATTTAGAGCGTCAATCTTTTGATCTGATATTGATGGATTGTCATATGCCAGTAATGGATGGCTTTGAAGCTACAAAACAAGTTCTCTCTCAATATAGGAATTTAGATCGTCCTCGAATTGTAGCGGTCACTGCAAGTACACTTCAGGAAGATATCGAGCGCTGTTATAACGTTGGAATGGATAGTATCATTGGAAAACCCATTACTATTCCTATGGTTGTGAATGTTTTGAACGAATGTTATCAAAAGAAAAGCGAGTTATTTCAGATACTTCAGCGGTGTCGTTAGAATTCGAATAGAATTCAATCTTTTCCAAAAAGAACTTCATTCTGGTAAATCCAAGTGTCACCAGTAATTTTAGTGTCACCGTAAATTTGAGCATTTCCAAATATCTTTGAATTTCCATAGATACGAGCAGTGCCATAAATTTGAGCATTTTGATAAATTTGTGCTTGATCATAGATGCCTCCATTTTCCCTGACGCAAGCAGTTCCAAAAACAGAAGAATTTCCGATTACCCAAGCACAATCTAAAACTTGAGCATGACCAGAAATCACTGCGTTCTCAGAAATTCGCGCGTTCCCATAAATTTTAGCCATTTGCCTAATTTGCGCATTTCCATAAATCCATGCATTTTCGAATACCGCAGCTCGCTGTTCAATTTGAGCATCGTCGCATACCCACGCCTGGTCGTAAACTTGTGCGTTTCCAGAGATTTTAGCATTTCCATAAACCATTGCATTGCCGTATATTCGAACATTTTCGGTGATTTTTGTATTTCCAGCAATTCGTGCTGAATCACAGATTTGGACATTGTGTCCAATGTAAGGAATATTTTTTCCATTTAAATCTTTTTCAACATAAGCAGTAGACGCAACAAAGTCACCATAATTTCCATCTTGATTGATAGTGTAATTTCCAGCTGAATTGTCGCAAGGAGAAGAACCATAGGTATGATAGAGTAATAAAAGAGAAAAAATAAAAATCATAAAATTAAAAATTCATATTGATATAGCTATATATATCAGAAATTTCCTTATTTTTAAGAATAACGGAGAATGCGGGCATGCCTCTTTTTCCATAAAGAAGAGTACTCCAAAAGTCGGCTTGTGGAATGACTCTGCCTAATAGCCTTGGGCCTACTTGAGCTTGTTCATGCGTTCCATGACATTGAACACAGTTGTTCATAAAAAGAGTTTCTCCATTTTTTGTATTTCCAGTTAAAGTTTCTTTTTTAATTTTTAATAAGTCATTTTTAATCTCATATCGAGTGAGGATGGGATCATTTTTAATTCTATTTGGATTAAGTTTTTCAAAATATTTTAATAGAGATTTTTCTTCTTCAGGGCTTAGTTTAACTCCAAATTCTTTCATTTTTTTAATTTCGCTTCGCCATTGTTTGAGACTGAGTCGCTGACTTTCTATTAGTTCTCGTGCATGGCAAGTGAGGCACTTTTGCTGAAGGACGGTTTCTCCAGTAGGGTAGGCTTGTCGAGCTGCTGAAAATGTAAGTGGATCTGCTGAGTTTCTGAGGTAGCCTCCTGGGTTCCATGAATGTCGAAGAGGCTGTATGTCTCCCGCGTTGTCTTGGGCTCGAGAGATGAGGCTGAAGCGGCCTGGCGCAGGGATGAGAATTCTTGTATGGAACTCTTGCCAGCCTCCTGTTGGGTGAGGGGACTCAAGAGCGGCTATTTGCCAAGTTTTTCCTAAATCTTTTGATATCTCGACTTGAGTAATCGCTCGATTTCCGGAAAAGGCTTTCCCAGAAACTGTAATTGCGCCTGTCGTCACGGTTTCTCCTGGAAGGGGGCTCACGATGAGGGATTGGACAAGTATTCTTTCAATAGGAGTACCTTCTGCTGGATCCCAGGACTTTTCGCTGGAAAGAGGTTTTTGAGGTATGCGGTATCCTTTCTTCATATAAAAGCTATCTTCTTCTTTTTCAGTGAGTGTAATATGAGTAATCCATTTAAGCCAATTTTCTCCATACCATCCTGGTAGAATGAGGCGTACTGGGCCCCCATGGAGGAGGGTTAAGGGTTCGCGGTTCATTCCCCAAGCAAGAAGTGTGTCTTTCTGTAAAATTCTGGAAAGGGGGATGCTTCTAATAAATCCTGGGACAGAGGGTAGAATGGGATAATCTGCTCCTTCTACTCGAACAAATCTTGCATTTTTTTTAATTTTTACTTGAGATAAAATTTCTGCTAGCGAGGTTCCTGTCCATTCCGCATTTCCCAATGCTCCGCGTGTCCATTGCACTCCCGGTGCTTGAGGGAGTTGAAATGCTCTGCTGTTGCCGGAGCATTCCAGGACTGCGTGTTGACTTTGCAGTTTCATTTTTTGAAGATCTTTGAGTTTAAGAGTGATGGGTGTTTCTACAAGTCCGTCTATCTGGAGTGCCCAGCTTTCTTCTGTGATCCGGGGAACTCCATGATGGCTCCGAATAAAAAATCCTGAAAGGGGAGTTTCCCAGGGCTGAAGGGCTTCCATTGTTGCTTCTGCTTGAAGGGGTTGGGGGCTATGTTCTAAGAGCAGGTCCGATGCGAAAATAGAGGAGCTGAAAAGCATTAGGGCAGTGATAAACATGCGAGCTACCCTATCATGAATTTATGAATATATTGATCTTCAAACTACTTGACAGCAGGGACGTTAAACGGAAACTCTACCAGTAGCTTTGGAAAGAGTGACTGCAACTGGAACCTACGATAGTAGCATCCATCTCTTTATCTTACAGCTCGAACAGGGGATGTAATTAACCTAAACGATTATTTACCAGTTTAAGAACTTTTGGACTCATGCTAAACCCGACCAGGGTGGTTTAAGAATATGGTTTTAGATTGGATGCCCGGTGAAACGGCTAGCGCAGTTGAAAAGCTAGATTTAACTTTAGAGGTTCCGTCAGTACCTGAAATTGACGTTCTTTTGAGCAAAACGGTATTGTTTCGAGGAAAAAAATTTAGACCAACACTTTGTTTTCTCATGAGTCAAATGCTCCAAGTGCCTTTAGAAACGATGCATCCTTATGCTCGTGCTGCTGAGTTCGTTCATGCCGCTACTCTCGCACATGATGATGTCATTGATGAAAGTCAAACCCGTCGCAATCGGCCTACTTTGAATGCTCGAGTTTCTAATGCTCGGGCTGTACTGGCTGGGGATTTGCTTTTAGCGCGGGTGATGGCAGAATTGTCTTCTTTAGGCGAAGTTGCTATTATCCATGATCTGGCTATGACTGTGGAAGAATTAGTCCATGGCGAGTGGTTGCAGCTCGAAGCCCGCAAAATTGCTACTGTGAATCGCCAACATCTGGAAACAGTCGCAAAAAAGAAAACAGCAAGTCTCATGGTTTGGTCCTGTGTAGCTCCAGCTCGAATTGCTCGTTTGGATTTCAAAATACTCGATGCTGCGCGTCGTTTTGGTGAAGCTCTGGGTGTTGCTTTTCAGATGATTGATGACATTATTGACTATGATCCAACGAGCGAAAAGCCTTTTGCACAGGATATTCGAGAAGGTTTAGTCAACTTTGTAACCTTGGAAATGTTAGAAAATAATCCGGGTTTGCTTGAGCCTATTCAAGCCCTATTGGGGGAGGAAACTTCTCCCTCGGAGTGGCCATGGCAGCCTTATGAGCTTTTATCAGCATGTGATCGAGTCCGAGCTCGGGCTCAGGCAAAATTAGAGGTAGCCGATCAAACCCTTTCTCAGATTTCTCAGTTCTTGAATAGTTTGAACTCAGAGGCGCTGCAAGGACTAAGGTCCATTTTGGTTTACTTGAGAGAGCGCATTCGGTGAGTCAAGCGGTACTGAGTTTTAAGAGAGATTCTGCTCAACTCATTTCTGTTTTAATGGACGGGGTCCTTTTTAGGCATGGAGAGTATTGGACCGCAGTGCCTCGTGAAGTCGTTTATAATCCTAGTGGAGCGGAATCTCTCGTTTTTGAGATTTTTCGATTAGAAAACTTCTCAAAACCCTCCTTTATGACGAGGTGGCTTCAGGCTATTCGACCAGGAAGTTTGACTTTAACCGGGAGTCCTGCTTTGAGCGTATTCCTGAATGGGATGGTTAAAGGATGGTCGTGTTCATTGGGGGTGGCTTTTCTAGCTTTTTTGGGGGTTTTATTTTTTCAGATTTCAGTCAATCTGTTGAATGATGTAGAGGATTATTTGCGTTTCATTGACCTTCCTCCGACATGTGGTGGAAGTGGAGTCCTTCAAAAAGGGTGGTTGAATGCGAGGCAGCTCAGAAGAGTGGGTTTATTTTTTCTCGTACTAGGAATGGGTATGGGAGTACCAGCAGTGATTCAAAGTCCGAAAATCCTCCTTGTGATCGGTGGAATTGGAGTTTTAGGGGTATATGGCTATTCGAACCCACCTATTGGAATTAAATATCGAAAATTAGGGGATTTTTTAGTCTTTCTTTTAGGGGGGCCTTGCCTTGCATTGGGTTTTTCTCAAGCAGCATTTCTTCAGTGGGATGGGTCGGTATTCGGGTTAGGCTTTTTTTTCGGATTTATTGCATGGGCCATTTCTTTTGCTCATCGTTTGCAAAATATAGAGATAGATCCGTTGAAA
>CAIYTD010000185.1 GCA_903928955.1 Oligoflexia bacterium
ACCTTCCTTTCGAAGCTCAACGACATAACCCGTTTGATCTAAAATAAGATGATAGAGTTCAGACAAAAGAAGTTTAGGCTGATCATGGATCCAATTTTTTACCATTTGAACAAATTGAGCCAACTTTTTTGAAATCGAAATCGATGTTAAATTCGGCTCTTCTGCCCCTTGCTCCAATGCATCCCAAAAAGTCAGTGCCCCCTTTACATGGATCACTGAAAGATGATTTTCTAATTTCTCAACGGTCGTCTTTCCAATCCCTCTGGCTGGGACATTTAAAATTCTTTTTAAACTAACTGAATCGGAAGGATTTAAAACAACCTTGAAATAAGCTAAAATATCTTTAATCTCTTTACGATCATAAAATCTCAATCCACTGACAACTTGATAAGGAATTTTTTCTCGTCTTAAAACATCTTCAAACTGACGACTCTGAGCATTAGTGCGATAGAAAATAGCAAAATCACCGTAAGATCGAACATTTTTTTCTGATAAACGCCTTAATTCAGAAACAACCATTTCTGCTTCCGATCTCTCATCCGGCAGTTGTGCTCGAATTACCAAATCACCCTCTGCATTATCGGTCCAAAGTGTTTTTTCTTTTCGAGCTCTGTTATTCTGAATCACATTTCCGGAAACAGAAAGAATGGTTTTTGTAGAACGATAATTTTGCTCCAACTTGACCACCTTTGCTCCAGGGTAGTCCCTTTCAAAGTTTAAAATATTCTCAATATTTGCTCCTCTCCATTTATAAATCGATTGATCTTCATCCCCTACTACACAAATATTTTTATGTCCGCCTTGAGACGAGTGAGCTAAGCTCGAAAGAAACAGGTATTGGGAGCGATTTGTATCTTGATACTCATCGACATGAATATAACGAAATCGTTTCTGATATTTTTCTTTTAAATCACCATGATCGCGAAAGAGCCGATAAGTGAGACAAATAATTTCCCCAAAATCTACTGCATTGTTGATAAATAATTGTTTCTGATATTCCTCGTATATTCTCTGAGTTTGGCGCGCAAAAACAGAATGACTAGACACCTGTAGTTCATGAGGCTCTAATGCATCACACTTAGCTTTATTAATTACAGCTTGAATGCTTTTAGGACTGATTGATTTGTCATCAATTTTTAAAATATGAAAAATATTTTTAATCAAACTCAATTGATCCGAATCATCATAAATCACAAATGGCTTGGTAAAAGGTGTCCTCACACTTTCTCGCCTCAAAATACGAACACAAACAGAATGAAATGTTCCAATTTCAGGAGTTCCTAATCCGCTGTCTACCGTGCTCCAACTCAAAGGAAGCGGGTATCCCAAGTTTTTCTCAACTCTTGCTCGCATCTCAGCAGCAGCCTTATTTGTGAAAGTAACCGCCAAAACCTGAGAAGGAGCGACCCCGCAATCTTGAATAAGATGAGCGACCCGGGATGTTAACATCTTCGTCTTTCCAGAACCGGCGCCAGCTAAAACAATGAGAGGCCCTTGAGTATAAAATACAGCTTCCTGCTGCCGGTTATTTAATGCTATTTCCAGATGATTCATCACTTTTACTTCGCATGTCTGGAAGCGTCCTTCAATCCAAAAACATAAGGCTGAAAAGCCATTTCGCGATCATATGCTAAACGAATATTGTAAATAAAGAGGAGGCCAAGCACTTCACTCCGCTCATTAACAACCGGAATACATGGAATTTCCTCAAAGAATTCAATCACTGAAGAAAGGCGATCATTTATTTTTGCCACTGGAATCTTTAGCCCAGATCGATAGAGTAAATCTTTCACTTCTAAAAAATCAGAGAGCGCTGAAGCAGACTGCTCGTGAAAGGCCGTTTGCGAAAGATCAGGAGTCAGTAAGCCGACATATTTTCCCTGAGCATTTACAACAGGCAGAAAGGGATAAGACGACTCTTTCAGCTTCGCAGAGAGTTCGGAAACTAAATCATGCTCATGAATCACAGTATAATTCGTACACATTGTTTCTCTTACAGTGAGCTGATCGAGTAGAGAAACAGACCTTCCTGACAGGAGGCACAACCCCTGAGCTTCCAAAATTTTTCTAATTAATGCTTTAGACCCTAGAATTTGACGACAAAATCGAGCAATTAGTGCAGCAAAAAGACAAGGAAAAAATATCTCTATACTCTGCGTCATCTCCCATACCAAGACAGCGCTTGTAATAGGAATTTCTAAAACTGCGCCTAAAAAGGATGCTGCTCCAATTAATCCAGCTGCGACTGGAACATCTGTCAATCCAAAAAAAAAGTGATGAAAACTATACCCCAAAAGCCCACCCACCGAAAAGAGAGGCCAAAATAAACCCATGGAACCTATGCCTGAAAAAACAAGTATTAAAGTAATCATTTGAGTTAAAAGAAAAAAACCCACTTGATGAATACTATATTTCCCCCAAAGAACTTGTTCGAATAAAATAGAAAAGGGAATCGAAGAACTTTTATGCATCCAAAACAGTGGAACCAGAAGTATTACAACTACTATTAATCTGACCTTTATATTAGGAAAAAGCGATCGAAAATAGACATAAGCCAAATGAACAATAAAAATTAATCCTGCTGCAATCAGCCCTGAACCGACACCCAGCAGCATCACTCCTAACCATTGCTGCCAAGATGAAAGTGAGAGACCAGATAAAACGCCCCTGACATCAAAGAGTTCAAAAGAAAATTGGGACATTAAAAAATGGAAACAAAGAAATGCTGAAATAGAACTCACCACCGAAAACAAACTTCGCCCACCTATTCCAAGTTCTATTGGAACAAGTACTCCTGCAAAGGGAGCGCAAAAGGCAGCTGATATTCCTGCAGCCAAGCCCGTGCCAATATCGGTTCTTCTCCTTTGCTCAAACCATTGAGAAATTTGAATGCGATTTCGCAATTGAAGGGCTTGAGCCCACTCGATCGCAGCTCCTTCTGGTCCGACAAATCCACCCAGTAAGGTCAATAAAAAAGAAATCGCGCCCCAAAATGCCCAATATAGCGAAGAATCTAATTCTAATGAAGAATAAATAGAGGCAAATAGCTGAGCGAACCCATTATATCCACGTGAGGAACGTAAATCTAAGAGAAATCGATTCATCGATAGAAGAATAGCTACCGCTCCCAAAACAAAAAAAAAGACCCCACCCCCTAAGTAAGGAAATTTCCAACGCAGGTATTGAGGCAAAAATACGACAAACGCCGCCAAACATCCAATAAGGATAGACCCTATCATTTTTCGACTCCGCCCAGTAACAAGCTTTAAAAACTACAAAACTACTCTACTGTAACACTTTTAGCCAAATTTCGCGGCTTATCCACATCAGTACCTTTCAGTACTGCTCTATAATAGCTCAGCAGCTGAACAACAGGTGCAAGAAAAAAAGGCAATAAATCACTGTCAATAGACCGATTTTCAGCGGCAATAGGGATCCAATAATCACATAGCATTTTTAAGTCTTCATCATCCGAATCACCTACTCCAACAATAATCGCACCACGGGCTTTCACTTCTTCAAGATTAGAAACTGTTTTATCCCTCCACGAATCGCGAGGCGCTAACACAATAACTACCATCCCTTTATCAATCATTGCAATCGGACCATGCTTGAGCTCCCCTGCAGCATAGCCTTCCGCATATTCATATGCGATTTCCTTCAACTTCAAAGCACCTTCAAGCGCCATGGGGAAGGAATAACCACGCCCAATAAAAAAGAAGCCTCTCACTTTTGTCAAGGACATAGCGGTGTTGTAAATTTGCTTCATCATTTTTGAGTTCGGCTGTAGACTTTCAGAAAGTAGCTGAGGAAGCTTGATCACACCTGCAAAAGTCTCACTGGATGCATCTAGATTTTTAACTTTTCTTTGATTACTCAGATAGCCAGAAATCAAATAAAGCACTAACATTTGGGCAGTAAATGTTTTAGTAGCAGCAACACCAATTTCAGGACCAGCAAACGTATAAAAGACTGCATCTGCTTCTCGAGAAATACTACTTCCGCGAACATTGGATATCCCTAAGGTCGAAATTCCTTTCCTTCTCATTTCTCGAAGTACAGCCAAAGTATCTGCAGTTTCACCCGATTGAGAAATTCCCACCACCACTACTCCAGGTCTCAGAACAGGCTGACAATATCTAAACTCACTTGCCAACTCTACACTCACTGAGACTTGAGCACGACGCTCAATCCAATACTTACCTAATAAGGCTGCATGCCAAGAAGTGCCACATGCGACAAATATAAACTCTATAGCCTGATCGAGAATTTTAACTCCAGGTTGTTCAGAAAAAGCATAAGGTTGACTCTGAGTTCGATCCAATATCCCATTTAAAGTTTCAACTAAAACTTCAGGCTGCTCAAAAATCTCCTTCAGCATATAGTGCGGAAATCTGCCTTTATCTAACTTTTCCAAAGTCCAGTCGAGCCGAACCACTGGCCGCACAACAGCGGAGCCTGTTTCTAAGTCAAAAATTTTAAGACCTTCTGCCGTCCCGATAATTAAATCACCATGTTCTAAAAAAATAACTTCTGAATTATAGGGAATGAGAGGTTGTGCATCACTTGCCAAGATCACCCCTCCCTCGGGATCAAGAGCCACTACTAGTGGAGAGCCATTTCTAACACCCACAATTACACCCGGCTCACGCTCAGAAATTACTACGACACTGGATTGCCCCTTTAATTGAAGAAAACTTTTTCTGACACTATCAACGAGGTTAAATCCTTTCTCCATCTCCTCTAAAACTAAAAAACCAAATAATTCACTGTCAGTTTCAGATAGCGGTAAATGTCCACGAGACATTAATTCACGCTTTATTTCAATATAGTTCTCAATAATTCCGTTATGAACTAAAACGATATGCCCTGTTTTATGAGGATGCGCATTTTGAGAGGTTGGCTTACCATGAGTTGCCCAACGCGTATGGCCAATTCCACAAGTAGAATCCGAGAAAAAATTTATTTTTTCTCGGAGCAGCTTTTCAACATTTTCTAATCTTCCTTCAGACTTTCTAATCTCAATTTTCCTATCCTTAAATATCGCAATTCCTGCAGAATCATAACCTCGATATTCAAGTGCTCTTAAACCTCGAATCAAAATATCCACTACTGGTCGTTTTCCAACGTATCCTACAATTCCGCACATCATTCCTCCTTGATTTTTTTAATTCTCTGAGCGTAATTTGACTTGTTTATCTGCCTGGATCGCGCAATTGCAAGAGCCCCTGAAGGAACATCCTCTGTAATAGTTGATCCTGATGCAACGTATGCTCCCTTACCTATGGTAACAGGAGCGACAGTTTGGCAATCGCTTCCCAAAAATACATCATCTCCAATAACAGTGCGGTGCTTACGCTGACCTTGAATGATTCTACCGTCAAAATTACAAGTCACAAAACCACAGCCAATATTTACGTTTCGACCTACTTCTGCATCTCCCAAATAAGAGAGATGAGCAATACTCGTATTTTCTCCCACATTTGTCTTTTTAAGCTCTACAAAATTTCCAATTTTACAGCGGACTCCTACTACCGATCCAGGACGCAGATGAGCATAAGGCCCGACTTGAGCATCTGCTTTAATTTGAGAATGCTCTGCAACTGTTCCGACTTTTAAATGAGCTCTCTCTCCCACTTCCACATGGGTTAACACAATGCGAGGTCCTAGAATTGCTCCACGAGCAACCCGCGTCAATCCCTTCAAAATCACACCTGAGTCAACCACTACTTCAGCACTCAATTGAACTTCCACTTCAATACGAGCAGTGCGCCCGTCAAGAAACCTCACTCCACGTAATGCCCAAAAACGAATAAGACGGTCGTTCATGATTTGATCGGCTTGCATAAGCTCCCACAAATCATTCACTCCCCGAAGGTCCTCTTCCTTTTCCCACAATAAGACTGAAATCTTTCGTTTTGCCTTGGCTGCATCAGCAATGACGTCCGTTAAATAATATTCTCCCTGAGCATTATGATTGGATAAGCGATGAAGCGCGCTTTTTAAGAACTCAGCTTGAAAAAAATAAATAGAAGCCGCAACTTCGTGAATACGTTTCTCCTTTTCGTTTGCATCTCTTTCCTCAATAATACGAAGAACGGGCCCATTTTTTCCGCGCTTCATCACACGGCCATACCCAGCAGGCTCAGAAAGCTCACAGGTTAAAAGACGTAAAGCTTCTCCCCTTTTTAAGGGAAACGTCATCTCTTGGATCAGTAAAGAAGAGATTAATGGCAAATCCCCAGGAAGAACCAACACGGGATTCTTCATTTGAACTTGCTGCTTACCCCATTCAGAATCCATGGCGCAACGTGCTGCATGTCCTGTCCCTCTCTGTTCAGATTGAAGTATAAAATTTACTTTAAGAGTTTTAAAAAGAGGTTCTCTAAGAACATATTCCTCTACCTGCTCTCGTCCATGTCCCACCACGATTGCTAAGGAAGAATGAGGCAAAACAGATTGAACTTGAAATAAGACATGATAAAGGAGGGGTTTACCACCCATTTCATGGAGAACTTTAGGAAGTGGAGAACGCATACGCTTACCCTCTCCAGCAGCCAAGATCATTACTGCGCATGATATCAATTCATTAAAAGGTTTCATGATGTTTTTCAGCTACCCGAAATTTGAATTTTTCACAAGGTATCGCATGAGTAGGTAGGATTTAAGCTCAAGTCGCCTATTTCTACTTTAACCTGCAATCCTTTTAATTGATATTCCGCAACAGGTCTTATAAAATCGTTGTCAAACTGAAATATGCGGTTAAAATAAGTCGGGGGGAATATAATATGGAAGCTAAAGACTTGGTGAAATACAGAAAGTTACTTTTGGAAGAAAAGCAACGGATTTTAAATAATTCTAAGAATGCCCTGAAAAACGAATTAGTACTTTCACCGGATGACTTGCCGGACGAAACCGATCTCGCAGCCAGTGAAATTAACCAAAATCTAGTTTTTAAACTCAGAGGTCGTGAACGACAGCTCCTAACAAAAATTGACGAGGCCTTAGCCCGAATGGACGAAGGTAGCTTTGGAGTCTGTGAAGAATGTGAAGAACCGATTGAACCTCGCCGCCTAGAAGCACGGCCAGTTTCCACGCTCTGTATTGCCTGCAAAGAAAGACAGGAGCATCGAGAGAAAATATACGCATAATTCTAAGCTCTAAGAATAATAATCAGCTATTAATAATCAAGAATTACTTGGTTTTATAAATTATTTTTAATGATTAGAAAAAATATTTTAGGTATAATTCTAGAACATGTTTGAAAAATATGATCTTGGAATCGCCTCAACAGACCCTAGAATAATTAAACGATGCAACAATATCTGTACCGAATTTAATTATAAATCAAGTAATTTTGAACCTATTGAATCTACTATTTCTGATCAAGTTGATTATCGAATTATTCTAATAGCAGGAATAAATTTTCCAAATGGTGGTGAATTTTCAGCATACCTTGGGAGCCTTCGCATTCAATACCAGGATGCCTTCATTGTTTATGTAGAAACTACACGCATTGTGGAAAACAGCACCGAAATTGCTAGAAAATTTGGCTGTAATTTAAGCCTGGTAGAATCCGATTTTTTTGATACCAGCAAAGCAGAATATATTTTTACCCAAGTTATTCGAGCTACCTATATACCAATAAAATCAAGGGATATTGCACCTGGAAAGCCAATAGGATTCGATACTTATCACCTGCTCCCTCAGCGACAGAAATTTATTAAATTCTGCTTTCAAGGAGATGAAATCGATCAAAAAAAATTAGATAAAATAAAAGCTGCAAACGAAGTCTACATACACAGGAGTCAAGCAGACCAATTTGCAACTTATATTGCTGACCTTGGAGACAATTCTCCAGAAGGTTTAAATCGAAGGTGTCGTAGTCAATATATTGCACTCTATGCTGCTTATACCAACCTAGTTCTTATCATGACTGATCAAAGTGAAAAAGGTACTTTTGAAAATGG
>CAIYTD010000186.1 GCA_903928955.1 Oligoflexia bacterium
AGATCGACAGAGCGACCCAACAAAGTATTTTTTCTCAGCTTACGAACAAATAAGGAATCTCCCTCTTGGCTTTGTTTTTTACACATCAACTCTCTATGAACCGCCCTCACTCGAATAATCTCTTCTAATTCATAACCTACAACTCCCTTATACTTAGCCTGCTCGAACTCTAAAGACTCTTGA
Source organism: Oligoflexia bacterium (assembly GCA_903928955.1). Taxonomy (GTDB): domain Bacteria; phylum Bdellovibrionota; class UBA1018; order UBA1018; family UBA1018; genus CAIYTD01. The sequence goes on from CAIYTD010000186.1 coordinate 184, forward strand.
ATGACTGCGTAATCGCAAGCAGGCCCATCAGGACCTGTCAAAACAAAATCCATCTCTGGATGAAACTCTTGAAGTGCTGCCAAATTATGCATTTGAAGCTTATGAGTAGGCAAAACCACCTCAACCCCTTTCATCGATTGTTGAGCGAGCCATTTTCCATACCGCTTTAATTCATTCATCCTTTCGGGAGGAACGGTTCCATCTAGATTTTTTTGAAGCAGTTGAAATGAAACCATTTCAGAAGGCACTAGGATTGTTCCATCCAAAGCTTTGACACAAGGTCCTGCAGCTTGAATCAAATCATCCACGGGATTCAGTCCAAACGAACTCTCTTCGCCATGCTGTATAATCGGGTGAATATTTCCGGTCAACTCCTGCCAAATATGATTCATTTTATATATCATGTCGTGAGTAAATTCAGTTACCCGTCCGAGCTGAGGATGTGTCTGAACTGTCAGGGAGTATACTTTCCCTAACGGTTGACTAATAATAAAAGGATCTGTATCCCCTGTCAGCCGCTCCCCAGAAGGGGTAGCCAACACGAAAACGATTCTTTGCCGCTGAATAGAATCCAATGGAATATTCACCCATTCTGTTCCAGTTACAAAATTGTCTGACTCCATTTCCTCAAACTGATAGAGCAATATTTGTTTTTTCCCACCTTTCTTACGAGTGAGAGTGATCTTCGAATATCTGTGACTAGCGAGTAAATTTTTTGCCATTTGAGTGTCTTGCTGAACCTTTTTCTTAAGTGCCAAGAATTCAGGCAAAACAGAACAGGAACCCCAGCACGTTTGAGCAAGCCTGAGCCATTGCCCTCCTAATTTTCCACCCCGCCCATCGATCGGTATTAATCCAGCTATTCCCGACAAAATAGAAGTCTTATTTTTAACCTCCAGTGGCTTCGTTGCAAAACCGTATTGCTGTAAAGCTTTTGAAGCATTTGAAGGATCTCTGTAGGCAATAATAGCCTGCTCCTCACAGGCTAAGTCAGTGATCATTTTTTTTAAATTCGCGTCATAAGTAGCGATAGCAATCTTTTGAGCAATTTTTTGAAATTCTTTTTTTTTGTAATCCTCTAGATTCCACGCGTCATCGCTCTCAAGTTTCTCTATTTCTTCTATTTTTTGAATATAAAGTTGCACCTTTCGATGGATCTGATCGGAATGAAATCGGTCATTGAGCTGTTTCAAATTTAACTGAATACGATGCGAGATATGAGGTGCGAATCGATTCAAAGTATTTTGAAAAGCAAACCCATTTTTCCGATCTATTCCTTCAATAAAGTCAGATAAATCCTGACTCCCCCCCCTCAATTCACTTTTCATCGCATGAACCGCAGTAGATTGAATCCAGGCAAAAAAAAGAATGAAATTTATTACTATTTTGCTTTTAACTTTTAAAGTATTTTTTTTAGATTGAATGCAATCCATATAAGTAATTGTTTTTTATCATATATTTTAATTTTTATGAACAAAAAAATAAATTTTAATAAAATGAATAGCCTATTTAAATTATTAATTTTTTAATATTTTTTTATTTTTGATTAATAAAACTAAGTTACAATAATATCTCTAGATATTGAAAAGTTTAAAACCCCCCAGAATAAGGGTGATTACTCTATGAGAGTTATAAACGCCAGGAAAAATAAAATTTTTTATTTTTCTATTCTGATTCTTTTATTTTTAAATCCTTATCATCAAAGTTACGGAGGCTGTGGAGCAGGGTTTTGTGTTCCTTC
>CAIYTD010000187.1 GCA_903928955.1 Oligoflexia bacterium
ACAGAGCTATCAGTGAATGCGGTTAATGCATTTTGAATGCTACAAGCTTTTGCATAATGCCCAAAACCTTGCCCCAATCTTGGCGCAAAAGATTCTGCGTATCCTCTCGATATCGCCTGGTAATCTCTATCAACAAGCTGCATTTTTATGTTGCCATTAATAAAAATAGTTGTAACACTCCTTTGAAAATAAATTTAAAAAACACCAAAAAAAGCTTGACACGATTTTTCTCGAAAAAAATCACCCTTCCTCAGACACCCTCAGAAAATGCCATCCGAACGATCTGACAGATCGCACAAAGCAATAAAATATTATTTAGATCTTTTTGAATCAAACGAAGAGATTTATCGCAATGCTGAGGCTCTGAGAGCGCGCTAAAAACCCGTGTTAGAATGATCACCTTCAAGAAAAGGAAGTGTGATTTTATGAACCGAACGGAAATAAAAAAAGTCCTAAATGATCTAGCCGCAGATATTAACAATACTGCTGATAAAAAAGTGGCTTCCATCCTAAATACGCTGGTCAATTTGGTCGAAATTTTAGTTGAGAAAAATTCAGAACTGGAACAAAAAAATAAAAATTTGCAGGATGAAGTTAACCGACTGAAGGGTGAACAAGGTAAACCAAATATTCGCAAACAATCAAAAAATGATAATGATGATACCAATGACACAGATCATTCATCGGAAGATGATCGAAAGAAACGCCAAGAAACACTAGCGCGTAAGTCGAAAATAAAAAAGAAAAAATAATCAACATAGACAGACAGATCACCTGTGAAATTGATAAAGACAATTTGCCTGTTGATGCAGTGTTTAAGGGATATGAAACACGGATCATTCAAGATCTTAAAATTATTACTGATAACATTGAGTTTATTTTGCCGACTTATTATTCCCGTTTATTGAATAAAACGTTTATTGCACCACTTCCCAAAGAGTACCAGGGAGAATTTGCTCCGGGTATACGAACATTGGTCATTACGTTATACCGCGACTCCGGAATGACTGAACCTGCAATTGAGCGCTTTTTTAAAACCTTCAATATTTGGATCTCAAAATCCACATTATCCCGGATGATTACAGAAAATCACGATCAGTTTCATCAGGAAAAAGAAGATATTATAAGCGCAGGATTAAAGGCAAACCCGTATCAGCATCTTGATGACACTAGTTGCCGAGTTAATGGAAAAAATCAGTATACCCATATTTTATGCAACCCCTACTTCACAGCTTATTTCACGAGACCTAAGAAGGACCGCTTAACCATTCTTGAAATTCTTTGTCGTAATGAGCTGAAATTCACAATCAATAACAATGCGTATGAACTCATGATGGAGCTTGGCTTATCAAACAAACGTCTCATTGAATTGAAAATAATGGCTCGTGAAGGAAGTCTGACGCGTGATGAAATAGATAATTTATTAATGCAGATTTTTCCTAATCCTAAAAAACACTCAACCAATCGACGTATTATCCGTGAGGCAGCAGCCATCGTTTATTATCATGCTTCTGAATTTGCTATAGAGCATCTCATTTGTGATGATGCGCCACAATTCAATAAAATTGCTAAACATAAATCGTTATGTTGGATTCATGAAGGGCGTCATTATAAAAAACTCGACCCCATATTTCTTTTACATAGAATATTTCTGAATAATTTTATCGAGCAATTTTGGAATTATTATGAAATGTTACTAATCCATCAAAAAACACCGTCTGCTTTTGCCGCTCAAGAATTATCAGAAAAATTTGATGCCCTATTTTCAACAAAAACGGGTTATGAGGCCCTGGATGATCGTATTGTAGCCACCTTCGCAAAGAAAGAATTTTTATTACTGGTTCTGACATTTCCATTTCTGTTGCTGCATAATAATCCCGCTGAATTGGGTGCGCGTGTTCAAGCGCGCATGCGTGACATTAATCTGCAAACTATCAGTGAAAATGGGACAAAAACAAAAGATACTTTTGCCACTATTGTTCAAACAGCTAGAAAACTTGGAGTGAATATCTATCACTACGTTTATGATCGCATCAGCAAAAATTACAGCATGACTTCTTTGAGTGACTTAATTGTTGAAAAGTCAGATCTTTTATCAATTTAACTTAAATTGGCAGGACATGAATTTTTTGGCTTACCCGGCGATATCGAGAGGATACAATTTGATGATTATCTTTTTCAGCGATCACGCCAGTGGTATACATTCCTGTTCGTTCACTGTCTTCTGCTTTAATTTTTTTGAGCTCTTCCAAAATAACCAGCCGTGTATCGTCATTGTGGACAAGATGTCCGTCTGCAGCTTCTTGTTTTAATTCGTTAAACACCCCATAACAATCACCCGCCAACCTTTCGATAAGATCCCACTGTGTCGCG
>CAIYTD010000188.1 GCA_903928955.1 Oligoflexia bacterium
CTCTAAGGAAAGCGTTTTGATTTCTTGTTCAATCAGGAAAAGTGCTTGAATTTGAGTGAGAAAGAACTTGGCTTCTAGTGGAAAGTTTTTTTCGGCTGCAGAAAATTTGCGTCTCACATGGGCCTAGTCGTTCGCAAGAATTAAGACTCCCACTTCAGGCGCAGGCAAGTTTTGGTAAACCTTGTTCCCGTGATTCCTTTCAAAAACTGAGATGCAACACTTTTACTTCGCGAGTCGTAGATCTCGAATAGTATAATTTTACCAAAATCGATACTATAACGAGATCCTTCGCTCAACTTGAAAGGACCAGGAGCAGCCAAAATGAGTCTATTTTCTGGAAAAACTTCACCTTCTGTAATGTATTTTTGTCTTTTATGAATTTCCAAAATGAACTGGGTGGGTACAATGGTAATGACAGTAGAAGTTTCAAACTGATCCTTCAAAGGGATCATCTTTCTTTCATTTATTATTTTTTCGTCAACGGTATGAGTGACTTCTCGAGTAGGAAGGGCGGGCTGATCAGTGCGTCCAAATTTTTCTCGAAGTTTTTTCTTTTTTTTTCATTGGCAATGAGCCTGGCATTTACACTCTGATTTTTCTTCGAGAGAAAGATCATTTCTATTCTCAGAAGACTTACCAAAGGTTTTTTTTCTGAGCTCATTTAACTGCTCCTGAGAAAATAGGACTAACTGGTGAGTTGCGCCTAGCTCTTTAGCCATTCTCTTAACTTGAATTTCCAGTACTTTGATCACTTCCATATTTGCTTTGCAAAGATTGGAGTACTTCTGCCCAGGCAGCATCTCCAATTCACTGGAGAATCTATTCTTGAGTCGGACGATTATTTCTTCAGTTGAAGATTTCATACATTATGTATCCTTTCGATCAAACAGATACGCTTAATTCAGACCTGATTCTATACGGGGACTAGAGAGGATTTACGATGTAGGCCGTAGGCGAAAGTCGAAGTGATTGAGCCTTGAAAATTTTATAGTTGGAATGGTCGACGCTGTCACAAAGGCGGAAGACAAAACAGATAACCTGTAACGAAGCTGAGGTTACCTGCATTCCCGGGGTCAGAAAGCCTGGCATGCATCTAAGATTAAGGGATTCTTCACGTTACCAGAAGCTGCGGTAGGTCCTTAATCGAACAAATAAAAATCTTGTTGCGATTTAGATTTTTGTTGCTCGTTTCATCCACGCATCGAACCGAGTTAATAGGAGTAAACTAGGAATCATCAAAAGAATTGAAATAATAAAATAGGTTTCCCAACCAAAATTTTTTGCTAACCATCCTGTAGGTGCTCCCGCTAGGGTGCGAGTGAGAGCCATCAGGCTTGTCAGCAAAGCAAATTGGGTAGCAGTAAATTTTGGGTTGCAGAGGCTCATTAAAAAAGCTGCATATGCGGCATTCCCCATTCCGCTAAAAAAATTCTCAGCCGCAATTGTTGTCACCATCATTGGATAATTGTGGCCCATTTTGGAAAGGAGATAGAAACAAGTTCCAGAAATGCCTTGAAGGATTCCAAATAACCAAAGGGAACGTTTGATTCCTATTCGACTCAACCATACTCCTCCAATAAATGTTCCTGCTAAAGTGGCAATGAGTCCAAAACCCTTTGTTACGGCCCCAATATCTGTTTTTGTAAATCCAAGATCCATCATAAAGGGGGTCATGAGAGCAATAGCAACTACAACATCCATTTTGTAAAAAATGATAAAAAGTATGAGATCCAATACTTTTTTCCTCTTAAAAAAATCGAGGAAGGGATCGACAATGGCTTCTTTGAGACTTTTAGGAATTGTTGCTGTTGCACTGGACTCAGGCGCAAAGAGTGACGTAACGACTCCAACGCTCATTGTGCCTGCCATAAGAAGATAAACTGCTTGCCAGGATACGTGGTCCGAAAGAATGAGAGCAAACGCCCCAGAAAAAAGCATTGCCAAACGATAACCTAAATTGGCTGTAGCGGCCCCAACTCCATATTCGCTTTTATCGAGAAGTTCAGTCTTATAGGCGTCAATTACGATGTCTTGGCTAGCACTTGAAAAGGCCACGAGAAAAGCTAATAACGCAAGGAGCGCCGGTGATTGGATAGGATCACAAAATGACATTCCGATTAGGGTTAAGATCAGGGCAATTTGGCTGATGAGGATCCACCCCCTACGCCTACCTAAAAAGGGAGGTACGTAGCGATCCATAATCGGAGCCCATAGAAATTTGAGCGTATAAGGCAACCCAACTAGGGAGAATACTCCAATGACAGTAAGGTCCACTTTTAAGCTGGCCATCCATGCCTGAAGCGTTCCTCCTACGAGAGCAAGTGGGATTCCAGAGGAAAATCCAAGAATTAAAACTACGAGCATTCTCTGGCTTAGGATGATTCTCCGTATGGTAGTCATGCTTTTGACTCTAGCATAAGAGTGTGACGTCTCCAGAATACAAGTTTCGAGGTTTTTCTTAATTTATGAAGCATTCCGGGCTAAAGTAGTTGACTTAAATTTCCGTGTACTGTATTTATGCACCGCAGCATAATATTTTATATAAAATAATTCGGTCCTTTTCTTTGAGGTATTTCTGTTATGTTCATAACAATTAAAAAGTTACTTGTTTATTTAGGATTTGCATTACCGTTAGTTGCACCCACAGTCGGTTTTTGCGGAATTTGGGAGCTTGCCCAAGATGCAATTACTCAAAATAAGTCTCACAGGACTTATCATCAAGTTTTAAGTCATCTTTCACTTCTTACTTCAGATGAAAATATTATTGCTGATCCTGCTCATAAAGATACTTTGATGATTGCTGGAGGATATATTGTGGTAACACCGGATGCCATTAGATCATTCAAGAACCCCGAAGATCATATGAAAGGCGTTGCACCCGAATTTGAATTTGTTTTTGAAACAA
>CAIYTD010000189.1 GCA_903928955.1 Oligoflexia bacterium
ATCATCGCCTGAAAGCTCTTTCTCCTTAATTCTTATTTTATTAACAAAAGTACCGTTTGCAGAGTCTAAATCCTGAATAAAAAAATGTAGACCTGATCTACGAATGATAGCGTTTTTTCGAGACGATTTTTTATCGTTTAAAATAATGTCACAGTCTTTTCCACGACCAATAGAAATTTCATCTTGATTCACTTCAAATTCTGTAAAATTCGCCATTCCTGGCTCAAAAAGAAGCTTTACTACGACTTTTGTAGAAGACATCACTTTTGTCTGAGCATCTTCATCTATGGGATCGAAAGTAGATACTTCCTGTGCCTCTAACTCCTGGAACGGAGGTTCGGAAGGAAAATTTTCTAAAGCCTGATCACTCACCTGATTAGTCACTCGAAGGACTGACTCTTCTTTCAAATCCGAACTAGGGAGATCCGAATCAAGCTTCACCTCATCTCCATTGAGAACTGGAGCAACCACAGTAGGTGGTACTTCAACAATAGATTCTGCAGGAATTGAAAACCGGACTAAATAAGGCCCCAAAGCGACAGAGTCACCTTCTTTTAATAGAGACTGATCACACTCTATTCCATTAACAAAAAGTAAACCGAATTCGCTCCTTTTTTCGACCTGAAAAGTACTCCCAATCAATCGAAAAAGAGCGTGTTGCCTAGAAATCGCACGATCATTTAGACGGATCGCACAGCCTTCAGCCCTTCCAATTAAAACTTCGTTCTCCAAAGACAGGCTTTTAATCACTTCACCTTCTCTAGTAATAGTAATAACTGGGCTGACTGGCATTAGCTTGGATTCTCCTCACTCATCTCTTTTTTAAGCTTAGTTACCTGGTCATTCGCCTCAATATAATTTGGATTAGCTTGATCTCGATAGAGTAAACGAATAACTCTTTCAAAATGCGCTTTAGCATCTCGAAGCTTTCCTGCTTTAAATGTTTTTTTTCCATATTCTAAATTTACTTTAACTTCTGATTCAACAGCTTTATCGCAATTATTCAGATAGATCTGTGCTAATGTGTGACTTGGAGAAATCTGAAGTACAGTTTCAAATTGAGTTCTTGCTCGAGTATAATTTCCAGCCAAATATTCTCGAAATCCATCTCTAAAGAGAGTTTCTGCCGATTTATTAAATTCTGTCTTGGGCAGATAGTTAGCCAAATCACCAGTCTGATTAGAGTCACTTTTCTGGCTTTTTGTAGATTGCGATTGAGTCGAGTCTCCTCCAGGAAGAAAAAAAACAACAACCGCCAAAGCAGCTAGAATTAAAAAAACGAAACTGCTTTTGTCCTGCTTTTTAAGTGACGAAAGAGATGCCGATCCAATCGGCTTAAAAAGGGCAGCTAGCCCCATTGCCCCGATTTTTTCGCGATGCGAGTTTAATTTATTTTGATTAGCTTGGATCTCTTCGATTCTTTGCGGAGGTGCTAATAATAGACTAGTATTTACTTCTGATGGAGTAAATTCAAGAGTCGTTCCCCCTATTGTTAAAGTATCCCTTAACTTTAAGACTGCTTCACGAGTCGACTTTCCATTCACTAAAATACCGTTTGCACTACCTTTATCTTTAACCTTCCACTGACCATTGACAAAAAAAATTTCTGCATGAACTCGAGAAGACTTCAAATCTAATAAAACAATATCGTTTTCCTCTCCACGCCCAATAGACAATTTTGTGCCAATTATAATAAAAAGAGCCCCAGAATCAGGTCCTTGACTCACTTTGAAACGAGCGAGCTCACCTTGTTGTCGAGCTAGATTTATATTTTTATACCTTACTGCTTTAGCCATTTTTGTCTCGTGTTCATCCTTCCAATTGGCTGACAATCAATACAAAACACTTCGCGACCCCTGCAGAAACACCAAAAGCGGCTACAGTCACTTTATAAGTAGTCCCAGAAAAATCAAAATCTTCACTAACTCCTTCATCTCCCGGCTTTGCACGGCTCAAAATATCTTGTGCAAAAGCCCCCATGGCTTGGTCTCTCGCCACTTCTATTATCTCCTGTCCCACCGCCCCATCATTTCGAATCCCAGTCAGTTCTTCAAAACTAGAATTTAAAAAAACAATTTTTTTATCTCCGTTAAAAACTGCAAAACTGTTTTTCATATTATTTCCAATCATGGATAAAGGCCCTACAAACTCTGCAACAATCTGAGATGCGTCTTGAGAAATTCCAAGACCATTTAATCCGCTGCTTTCAGAATTAGAAATTCTTTGAATCGCTGAATTAATAATTTCCCAAAGTGGATTTAATTCGTAAAATTTAAAATCTTGAGTTACTTGAGAGAGATTCCCCTTTAAGGCTTTATCCATATCCTCATTCAAGACTTCTAAAGGCTTTAAAGTTATTCTATACAAAATTAAAAGAATAATACCACCTAAAATACTCGTAAGGATAAGTGCTTCAGAATAGACAACTCCTATTTCACCAATATCAGGAGTAGACAAAGTAGTGTCAATAGATACAATTGCCATTGCAACAACAATATTTTTCCCTAAAACTGGGCTAGTTACTTTAACAGGTTCAACTGCAACTATTAAATCTGAATCTGTTTCAGTAGAAAATCCAACTTCCTGTCCAGACTCGAATCTGTTCCTCGCCTTAACAGCAATAACTGCTTCTATTCCAGAAGTTAAATATTGATTTAATTTAGATCCCGGAGCTAAAATTCGATTATCCATTGAAACTAATAAAGCAACTCGAACTCCTTCCGCATTTTCTGCAAGTCCAATTTCTGTTTTTGTCTCTGCACGTGCTGCTAAATAAGGAGAATTTTGATCGGCAATCTGTCGAGCCATGAACCGAGCTCTTCTTTTTGTCTCTTTGATAATAGATATTTTATTGGATTCTAGAAGTGGATAAACGGTAATGACAAGATTTCCTAAGACAAATATAGAAAATAAAAAAATGCAAACTATATTCCATTCATGCTTATAAATAAGGCTATAAAATAGAGGCATTAGCCTATATTCGAAAGCCCATAATATTTTTCCTTTAATATCGCTTGGAGGTTGATCATGACTAATGAGCCCGATGCCATTTCCATCTATGCCAGTTAAAATGGGAGAATCGATGAATTTTTGATCTTGCGAGGGAAAATGTACAAAATTACCTAACCCAGCTAGAGAGGGTATATTTTTATTTTCTACGGTTAAAACTAATTCAAAGACAAACTCGCCAACACTAATGTGATCACCAGACTTTATCTTTCGAGTCTGAATAAGAGCACCATTTACAAAGGTACCATTTGAACTCTCTAAATCCTTGACAATTACTTCTTGATGAATGAGTTCTACTACACAGTGTTTCTTAGATACTTTTGAGGATGGAAGTACAATCGTATTACCAGCTTGTCGACCAATAGATAACTGCCCGTCTCCAACCGCAAAAGTTGATCCCCGGTTAGATCCTGCAATGACTGTTAACTTATACAAAGTACATCTCCTTCATATACATGACAACGATCAATGGTCCCTACTGGAAGCTCTAACGTTTCTGAAGCAAATCCATCTCTCAGAGGCATCATTCTCCAAGGCTGAAGATTTTTATTACACGATGTGACACGATAAAAAGAACAGCCATCGAAGGTCGACTCTCTTCTTATAAAAATCACATCAATAGGTATACTCATAAACCACATATGAATATCATTGCACGGTCTCAGGAGTAGACCTTCTCCAGACTTCAATGAGGTAGTCCCAAGTAAGCCTTTCAAGCGATTAAAAAAGGACTCAGCCACAACACATTTATCGGCTAAAACTTGAGAATTTTTAACATGAACTACTTTTATAACCCGAAGGGTTGTTTTCATCATTCAATTGGGAACTCCGTTAGGATAAAGGGATTGAAGAAAAAAAGGAGCAAAAATCATCAAAAAAACGGAAGGCATGATAAATAAAATAAGAGGAAGAATTACTTTTTGAGCTGCAGCTGCACCTGCTTTTTCTGCCCGCAACATACGCTCAGATCGAATTTGTTCAGACTGCTGCCTTAATATTTTTCCAATGGAAGCTCCCATTTGATCAGCTGAAATTAAAATAGCCACAAAGGAGTTTACTTCTGGCATGGAGATGCGTGCTGCCATTTCCCGAAGTGCTTCTTGACGCGATGCTCCTACTTTTATCTCTTTCAACATTTGAGAAAATTCATCTACCAGTGGACTAGACGAAGCTTTTTCTACAACTTTTCCAATAGCTCCTACGAAGTCTAGCCCTGCTTCAGTAGAGAGTGCCAAAAGATCCACAATAAACGGCATCGAACGAATGATCCACCTTTGCCGCACTTGAAGGCGACTACTGACTAGAAAATTAGGATAAAACCAACCTACAACTGCAGACCCAAGAATAATATACCAAGGTAAATCTAAAAAATCTCCGGCTTTCAGAAGCGCCCCCACTAATGGGAAAAAAACAATAAGAATAATTTTAAATGCAATAAATTCATCTGGGCTAATTTCCTCTTTCAAGCCAGCTGCAATAATTCTCCTCTTAAATATTTTTCGCTTATCATCCCAAAATTGTTTCCCTCGAATCATAGGTACTACGTACTGATTAAAAACGGGACGAAGAAACTTAATCAAAGCGTTAGTCGATTTACGATCTCGAGAATCCGAAAGATTATCCTGCGCAGCCCTACTTTCCTGCTCTTGCACCAACATTCTGGCGAAGATAAATACTGCAATAAATATCAATGCATAGGCTGAGTTAATGACAAATTGACCTTTTTCAATCACATTCATAATGTTTCAATTGACTTATCGGACGTTTCTCTATTTTCTAAGAGAGCATTTAGTGAAAAAACAAGTTATAAAGGTAGCCGGCAAACTCATGGCAATAACATCTCAAAAAGAAGCCTTAAGCGCCCTCGGTGAGCTTTTTATTATCGGCTTTAACGGTCTAAAACTTTCAGAGGAAACATCCACTTTTATTACTCAATCGGAGATCGGTGGTGTCATCCTATTTGCACAAAATTATGAAAGTCCTGCCCAAATAGCCGAGTTATCTCATCAAATTCAAAATTGTCGATCCAACTTACCCCTTTGGATCAGCTCAGACCACGAAGGGGGGCGAGTCCAGAGATTTAAAAAGGGATTCACCAAAATTCCGGATGCAGCCCTCATTGGATCTAAAGACTCCCCTACCTTAGCCTTTGAGATTGCGAGCGTCATGGCTAAAGAACTGAAGGCTGTCGGAATTAATCTCAATTTTTGTCCAATAGCGGATATTGCTACCCATTCCAAAAATCCTGTTATTGGCAACCGTTCTTTTGGAGAAACTGAAGAAATCGTTTCGAAAATGTGCACTGCGATGGTACGTGGACATCTCGTCAATGGTGTTCAACCATGCGTCAAGCATTTTCCAGGTCACGGAGATACCAGCACAGATTCTCATTTTGCGCTGCCTCGCGTCGAAACTTCACTCGAGATACTCCAAGAACGAGAATTTAAACCCTTCCTAAAAGCATTTCAATCAAAATGCTCGATGGTGATGACAGCTCATATTTTAGCAGTCCAACTCGACCCCCAGTTCCCTGCAACTCTCTCAAAAGTAATTCTCCAAGAAATTCTGCGCAAAAAATTAGGCTATTCTCAGTTAATCCTCAGTGATGATTTAGAAATGAAAGCTATTGCAGATCATTTTGGAATAGAAGATGCCCCACGAATGGCCATCGAGGCTGGTTGTGATCTTTTAATATACCGATCAGAAGCTACAGCCCGCAGGGCTTATGATGCCTTACGCTCTGGTCTAGAAAAAGGAAGTCTGGGAGCTGATCGAGTTTTAGAGTCAGCAAATCGCATTAGAACACTGAAGAAAAAGGTACTTCTGCCTTATCATCCGGCATCTATTGCGGAAGTAGATCTAAAAATTGGAACTCCTGAACATTTTTCAACTATTCAGAAGTGCAATTAAAACCCAGCATATTCTTGGTACAAACCAAACACGGACCTCAAGGAATCAGAAATTTCTCCAAGAGTTGCTCCAGCTTTCACTGCATGAATAATAAGAGTCTGAAGATTTAAACTGCCAAGAGCTCCTAATTTGAGTGATTGAAGGGCATCTTGAGTTGCAGCTTCTACTCGTTTCGAGCGATAGCTTCTGATCTTCTCTACTGCTGCGCTCTCAATCTCATCTGAAATACGCATCACTTCGAGTGGATCACTCTTGCCTGGGTCTTTGTAGCAGTTTACTCCCACAACTTTTATGGCTCCAGAATCAATGAGTTTTTGATCTCTATAGGCAGAATTTGAAATCTCATTTTGAATATATCCAGTTTCTATACACCTAATAGTTCCACCACGACGATCAATTTCAGTAAGATAATCAAAAGTACGTTTTTCTAGTTCTTGAGTGAGCGATTCTACAAACCAGCTTCCAGCAAGTGGATCTACCGTCTGCGTCACATTCGTTTCATATGCAATCACTTGTTGGGTACGCAAAGCCAATCGTGCAGAAGATTCAGTAGGTAAGGCAAGTGCTTCATCCAAAGAATTAGTATGTAAGGATTGAGTTCCCCCTAAAACAGAAGACAATGCTTGTAATGCAACTCGAACGACATTATTTTGTGGCTGCTGGGCTGTTAGAGTAGATCCTGCGGTTTGAGAATGAAATCGAAGCATCCAGCTTCTGGGATCCTGAGCATGAAATCTTTCCTTCATAATTTTAGCCCATATTTTTCGGGCTGCTCTAAATTTTGCAATCTCTTCAAAAAAATCACTATGAACATTAAAGAAAAAAGAAAGCTGTCCTGCAAACGCGTCAACAGATAACCCGCGCAGAACTGCCGCTTCAATATAAGCAATCGCATTTGCAAAAGTGAATGCAAGTTCCTGAACAGCAGTAGAACCGGCTTCTCGAATATGGTATCCAGAAATACTAATCGGATTCCATTTAGGTGCATTCTCTCCGCACCACGCAAACATATCTGTTGTCAGTCTGAGTGTGCCTGGAGCAGGAAAAATATAATTTCCTCGAGCAATATACTCTTTCAAAACATCATTTTGTACCGTACCCCGAAGGTCTCGAATAGAAGCTCCTTGCTCCTCAGCGACAACAACGTAAAATGCTAACAAAATACTAGCAGTTGCATTGATGGTCATGGATGTTGATATTTTAGATGGATCAATCCCCCGAAAGAGAGTTCTCATGTCATCTAATGTAGAAATAGAAACACCGACTTTTCCTACCTCACCTTTAGATCTCGGATGATCTGGATCATATCCTAATTGAGTCGGCAAATCGAATGCGATAGAAAGCCCCATGGTTCCCTGCGAAAGTAAGTACTGATATCTTTGGTTCGATTCCTCTGCAGATCCAAAACCAGCATATTGACGCATCGTCCAGAGGCGCCCTCGGTACATGTCTTTTTGTACACCACGCGCAAATGGAAAGTGCCCCGATTCCCCGAGTGTTTCACGCGAGGCAATTGCATTTTCTGGCCAATAAGTTTCCTCAACTGGAATTCCAGAACGTGTTTGAAAATCTGTCATACGGGTGCGTTCTCCATCAAAATTAAATCAGCTCCAGTCTCAACAGTTTGGCCTTCTATTACTTTTACTTCACTAATTTTACCCGAATAGGGAGCACGAATTTCATTTTCCATTTTCATTGCTTCCATCACTCCAACCGACTGATCCTTATCTACCAATTGCCCTGGCTTAACCCATATTCGAATAATTTTACCGGGCATCTGCGCCTTAATCCGATTTTTTTTGATTTTCACGCCGACCTCTAAAGGGACGGCTGGATATCCCCCATAAGTCGACTCAACAGCCTGCCATTCTAAATTAGAATTGCGTTGCCATACATGATAAATAGCTCTTCCCGAATCATCCCGCTCTGATTGAAGATCAAACCCAAATATTCCATGAGGAAGTAAAATCCAAAAGCCATCTAAATCTCGCCGCCACCGCACTTCCAGCAATTCTCCTGAATTCACCTCAACACAAGCAACTCCTTCATGCCCCCGAGGTGCGGTTTTCCAATCCAATTTCCATTGTCCTACAGATGTTTTCAGACGACTCACTTTTTTATCCCTTCTTTTCGAGCAATTTGAATCCAATTCGAATCTGCCCCATTCGATGGAATTTGAAAATCCAGGGAATCTTCAAAAAAATGAGTGAGCGAAACCGCTAAAGCGGCTTCTAAGCTGAAAACTGAGCGCGTTTTTGAGGTCAAATCTGGACATTTTGTAATCAAATCAGTTGTCGTATCTCCCTCTTGAACAAAAGAGTTGCGAACTAACTTCTTTAAAAAAGATAAATTAGTTCGAAGGGATCCTATCTGTGTCCCATCTGGGCGTTTTGGAGGTTGAACGCGTGCTTCATCCAGTGCTGCTCTCAAGCGATCCAACGCCTCAGGCCGAGTAGCAGCCCAAACTGAGATTTTAGCAATCAGAGGGTCATAAAATACACTCACTTCTCCTGGCTCTGAAAATCCAGAATCAGAACGAACAAATGGCCCGCTCGGAAGTGAAATTTGACCCAACGCTCCAGGAGCAGGCAAAAAAGTACCAGGATCTTCAGCATACAGTCGAACTTCTATTGCACTTCCATGAAATTCAATATGAGAAGGTAAATCAAATGCATCACTCGCCAGTAAAAGCTGCCAAGCAACTAGATCGATTCCAGTGACCCATTCTGTTACTGGGTGCTCCACTTGAAGTCGAGTATTCATTTCAAGAAAATAAAAAGCGCCTTTTTCATCTACAATAAATTCAAAAGTCCCTGCACCAGAATATTGAACGTGCTGAGCGACTCGAATAGCAGCTTGATACATAGCCTCGCGTGTTTTTGGAAACCGATTTAAAATAGGAGAAGGAGATTCCTCTAAAACCTTCTGATGACGTCTTTGAATAGAACATTCTCGTTCACCTAAATGAATGGCTTTGCCCTTACCATCTCCAAAAATTTGGACCTCAACGTGGTGAGGATGTAAGATTAATTTTTCCAAATAAATGGATCCATCACCAAATGCACCTAAAGCTTCCCTAGAAGCGGCTTCAAAGGCTAATTGCAAATCAGATTCTAGATCCACCCTTCTCATGCCTTTACCACCCCCCCCAGAAGCAGCTTTCAGAAGTATAGGAAAACCAATCTCGCGTGCGATGAGTATTGCTTCTGGTATAGTTGTTATTGCTCCAGCACTTCCAGGAACGCGAGGCACACCCAAAAAATCGACAGTCGCTCGAGCTTGAATTTTATCTCCCATTAAACGCATACTCTCTACTGAAGGTCCTACAAAAATCAGACCCGCTTGCTGGCAGGCCTCTACAAACTGAGGACGCTCACTGAGAAACCCATAACCAGGATGGATGAATTTCGCGCCAGATTTTTGAGCCACCTCGATGACGCGCTCTATATTCAGATAACTTTCTTTGGGCGCCGCTTCACCCACAAAATAAGCCGAATCACAAAACCGAATATGTTCAGAAAAACGATCGACTTCGGAATAAATTCCAACAGTTGGAAATCCCAGAGCTCGACAAGTTCTAGCTATTCGAATTGCAATTTCTCCTCGATTTGCTATGAGTACAGGCTTTTTCTTTTCATCACTTATTTTCATAATGGAATGTTCCCATGCTTACGAGATGGCCCTTGCTCCCTTTTTCCTACGAGCGATTTAAGACTATTGATCAGTACTCGACGCGTTTCTTCTGGACGAATAATTTGATCGATATACCCCAGTTCTGCTGCTTTATAGGGATTGGCAAAAGTATTTCGATAATGTTCTACTAAGCGAGCTCTTTCTTCGTTTAACTTTCCAGATTTCTCTGCTTGTGCAATTTCTTTTCTATAAAGAATATTAATAGCGCCTTCAGGACCCATCACAGCAATTTCAGCTCCAGGATAGGCAAAATTAAAATCTGACCTTATGTGCTTCGAAGACATAACGTCATAAGCGCCTCCGTAAGCCTTCCTCGTAATGAGAGCAATCTTTGGAACAGTGGCCTCTGCATAGGCATACAGCAATTTAGCACCATGTTTAATAATTCCACCGTACTCCTGTGCAGTTCCTGGTAAAAATCCGGGTACATCCACAAAGGTCACCAATGGAATCAGAAAGGAATCACAAAACCTGACAAACCGAGCAGCCTTCAAGGAAGCAGCAATGTCTAAGCACCCTGCAAGATAAGCAGGTTGATTGCCAATGACGCCTACCGTTCCTCCCCCAAGTCTTGCAAAACCTACAACAATATTTTGAGCGTAATGAGAATGAACTTCAAAATATTCTCCATGATCCATCACATTTTCTATAATTTTTCGCATATCATAAGGTTTGCTAGAATGATCAGGTAAAATTTTTGAAATTTCATTGCAAAGTCGATCTGCTGGATCATCCTCTCCTAAGCGTCCCCTCATGGGTGGATCATCCAAATTATTTGAAGGAAGAAATCCTACTAGCTTTCTCACATTTTGAAGACAGCCGAGTTCACTGGAATCAACGAAATGGCAGACCCCACTTTTTTCTGAATGAGTATCTGCTCCTCCTAGTGCTTCCTTTGTAACATCTTCATGAGTGACTGTCTTAATCACATCAGGCCCTGTTACAAACATATAGGATGAGTTTTCAACCATAAAAATAAAATCTGTAATAGCTGGACTGTAGACAGCCCCTCCTGCGCAGGGACCGAGGATCACACTAATTTGAGGAATCACTCCACTCGCCTGAGTATTTCTCCAAAAAATTTCAGCATAACCGCCTAGGCTTTCTACACCTTCTTGAATCCGTGCACCACCGGAGTCATTCAAACCGATCATAGGTGCACCTACTTTGAGCGCCATATCCATTATTTTGCAAATCTTAGAAGCATGCGCTCCTGAAAGACTTCCCCCAAAAACTGAAAAATCCTGAGAAAAGACACAAACCATTCGGCCACTCACAGTGCCATAACCCGTGACCACTCCATCCCCCAAAAATTTCTGATTTTGCATTTCAAAATCGAGACAACGATGAACAACAAACTTATCGAGCTCTACAAAACTACCTGGGTCCAGAAGCAACTCCAGGCGCTGACGAGCGGTTAATTTTCCAGCAAGACGTTGTTTAGCTAAGCGCTCAACCCCCCCACCAGCATCGGCTTTCTGTTCACGAGCAATCAATTCCTTTAATTTTTCAGAGTAGGACATGCGAGCAAACAACCATGGGCTCTCTCACTAGGTCAATAGGATTGTTCACTGAAAAAAACCTAACACCTGATATAAAAAGTCAAGTTTAAAGCGACTGATTAGTTACTGAATCCCAAGACTGAAGGATCGAGCAAATTCATTCTGAGGACTAATTAATAATAAAAGAGACACAATTCTCTTTGCATCGTCCAACTTCCCCACCTCTTTTAGAACGATTGCTTTCTGCTCTAAAAATACTGGATCTGTCGGATAAAGATCTAACGCTGACTTTAATAGCTCTTCTGCATGACTAAAATTCTTCATTCGAATCTCAGAGCTAATGAGTCTCTGAGTTGCAAAATAATTCTTTGGATCTTTTTTAAGAATTAAATTGCAAGCCTTAATCGACTGATCAAACATACTCATTTCCATATAAACTAAAGACAATCCTAATAATGGCTCAATACTTTCTTTATCTATGGAAAAAGATCGACCATAATGAAAAAGAGAGTTTTTG
>CAIYTD010000190.1 GCA_903928955.1 Oligoflexia bacterium
AAGTTATCCACAAGTTATCCACAGACTTATCCACATAGTTATCCACAAAAAAATTCTATCTTTTATTAACAATATTAAATACTTAAAATAGTTATCCACATATCCACACAGACGACCAAAAATTTTCATTTTCGAATACCTAACTAGAAACACTTTTTTTGTGGATAACTATTTTTCCAATCTTAAAAAAAGGCTTAAAAGGGAGCTAAAAAAACACTTTAGTATGACATCAACAGTTATCCACATCAGCCTGTGGATAACTGTGTGGATAACTTTTTTTTTTACCATTTTTAGACTTATCCACAATTTTTCATTTTTTATCCACGGACTTATCCCCAGACTTACCCACATCATTTTTCTATTTATTTCAATAGCTTAAGTGACTTATCCACATATCCACACACCCTACTACTACTGCTATATATATATATAAAGAATCTTAGAGCACTATTGTGATATAGGAAAATCACAATAGAGAGGAAACTGCAGGAATGAATTTTTCGATTGAACGATCTCCGCTCTTAGAAGCACTTCAAAAAGTACAGACAGTTGTAGAGAAAAAAAATACGATCCAAATTTTGGGAAATATCCTTTGTATCGTCAAAAACCAAGAACTGTCTTTATGTGCAACTGATTTAGAAGTGGGCATTAAAGTCACTCTTCCGGTTACCGTTCAACAAGAAGGAAAAATTACTCTTTCTGCAAAACATTTTTTAGATATTGTAAAAGAACTTCCTGAAAAAACACTCCATATTAATCGTAAAGATAATAATTGGATCGAGCTTGTATGTGGAAAATCACGTTTTAATATTGTAAGTCTTTCTGCTGACCAATACCCTGCTCTTCCAAATTTTGAAGATAAAACTTACTTTGAAGGTCGAACAGAGTCTCTTATCCAAATGATTGATCGGACTCAATTTGCAGCATCTACTGATACAACAAGATACCACATCAATGGTGTATTTCTTGAGTATTTAGAAACCGGCTTAATGCGAATGACTGCAACAGATGGACATCGACTTTCATTTGTAGATCAAGAAGTTTTTTTAAATAATCCAGAACTGAAAAGGGGTGTAATCATTCCTAAAAAAGGATTGAGTGAATTTAGAAAGCTTTTAGATGAGGAAACTTCTCATATTGGGCTTTCTTTTGAGCGAGGATATGTTTTTGCAAAGTTAAATGGTTCTTATCTATTCATTCGTTTGATAGATGGTGAATACCCCGATTATCGTCCAGTAATACCAAAAGCTGCTAATCTTTTAGTTAAAATTGATAGACAAGGTTTTAATTCCGCCCTTAAAAGAGTAAGTCTTCTTGCGAATGAAAAAAGCAAAGGTGTGAAACTCACACTTCAAGAAGGATCACTTCTTATATCATCGAGCAATCCAGATATGGGAGAAGCTCGTGAAGAACTCGATATAGAATATACAGGCGATCTTTTAGAGATTGGTTTTAATTCTAAGTATCTTTTAGAAAGCTTAGCAGTTATGAAATCTGAAAAACTAGAATTCCATTTAAAAGACAGACTGAGTCCAGGCATATTACATGAAGTAGGACAACAAAATCACACCTATGTTATTATGCCTATGCGCATTTAATGATGAAGGTTGAACGACTTAAATTGAGAAATTTTAGAAACATCGAAGACTGTACCTTCTATCCAGATCCGTCTGTCAATTTTTTAATAGGTTCAAATGGACAAGGGAAAACTAGTGTTATTGAAGCACTTGGTTTTTTAGCTACTCTTCGATCCTTTAAAGATTCAAAATTAGCACATCTTGTTCGATGGGGACAACTCTCTAGTGAGATTTCCTGTACTCTCAGTGAAACATCAGAAAAAGCGTATAACTGGGATACGGAATTTAAAATTCACTTTCAGGCACTTAATCATCATCGAACAAAAATGACAAAACTTGCCTTCATTAATGGAAAAGCATATCGAAGTTCAACTCAATTTTTAAGCCAAAGATTTGGATCCCATCAGTTGGGATTTCATAGCATTATCTTTAATCCATCTGACCATGATCTTGTTCGAGGAGATCCGTCTCAACGGCGAGCCTATTTAAATCGAGTGATTGCCGCTGAAGATATTGAATATCTTAAAATATTTCAAAAATACCAGCGTGTTTTAGATCAAAGAAATGCTTTATTGAAATCAGTCCATTTATTGAAATCAGATATTTTGAGAGGTTTTACAGAACAACTTTGCCACTACGGAATTGCGCTTACTCAAAAACGCCTTCAGTGGGTTCAGAAGTTAGGAAATTTTCTGAATGGGACTCTACAGAAAATTGCACCAGATCAACCCGAGCTTAAAATGAGTTACCTTTCGAAGTGGATTTTTCAGGAAGAAAATTTATCTCATAAAAACAAAGATTTAGATGCTATTCATTTCACTGGACAAGGACAGTTGCCTTCATTAGAACTTCTAGAACAATCGTTCTGGGCAAAGGCATCTGTTCTTGAAACAGCCGAACGAAGAGCAGGTTGCTCTTTAGTTGGTCCTCATCGAGACGACTGGGCATTTTTCTTAGGTAATCAGGTTCTGAAAGGACATGGTTCACAAGGGGAAGTTCGATCTGCATTGTTAGCTTTGAAACTGTCGGAAATTGAGCTTTTCCGGAATAGAACTGGACACCGACCCGTTTTTCTTCTGGATGATTTTTCGTCAGAACTCGATCGAGGGAGAAGAGTATTTTTGTTGCAGTTTCTAGTGGAGACAGATCTTCAAACCTTTGTTACTACAACCGAAGATTCGTCCTATTTTGGAAAGCGATATTGGGTTTCTAAAGGCATGATAGAAAAAGGAAGTTATGACAGTCGAACAAAAACAATCTGATTCAAATGGAGTGAACGATTATTCTGCAGATAAAATTAAAATTTTAGAAGGACTGGAAGCAGTTCGTAAACGTCCTGGAATGTATATTGGTGATACTGCAGCGAGAGGACTTCATCACTGTGTTTATGAGATTGTGGACAACTCAATCGATGAAGCACTTGCAGGGTTTGCTTCAACCGTTAGTGTTATTATACATGTTGATAATAGTGTTACTGTAGAGGATGACGGTAGAGGTATTCCCACGGGTATACATAAAGCTGCTGGTATATCGGCAGTTGAAGTTGTGATGACAAAACTTCATGCGGGTGGTAAGTTTAACGAGGAAGGTGGCGCATATAAAGTATCAGGGGGGTTACACGGTGTTGGAGCAGCAGTGGTTAATGCTCTTTCAGAGATTTTACATGTAGAAGTAAAGCAAGGTGGAAAAGTATATAAGCACAGCTATAAACGTGGAACTCCAGTTAGCCCATTAAAAGAAGTGGGTGTAACTACAAAGAGAGGCACACTTACTACTTTTAAGCCTGACGCAGAAATTTTTGAAGTTGTTGAATTTAATGCAGATACTTTAGCAAACCGACTTCGCGAGCTAGCTTTTTTAAATAGCGGAATTTTTATATCCTTAACAGATGAGCGACTTGAACCACCTAAGAAATTTGACTTTCATTATGAAGGAGGTTTGATACAGTTTGTTGAATATATTAATAAATCAAAACAGAAACTTCATGATAAAGTTATTTATATCGCTCATCAAAAAGACTTTTTAAGCGTTGAAGTGGCCTTACAGTGGAATGATTCTTATACTGAAACAATTTCTTCATACGTTAATAATATTAATACAATTGAAGGCGGAACTCACGTCTCAGGCTTTAGAAATGCATTGACTCGGGTTGTAAATAAGTACGCCCAAGAATCAGGAGCAATGAAAAATCTTAAGGAATCTCTTTCTGGAGAAGATATTCGTGAAGGACTCGGCTGTGTAATCAGTGCAAAAATACCAGAGCCTCAGTTTGAAGGTCAAACAAAGACAAAACTAGGAAATAGTGAAATTGAAGGATTTTTAAATGGAGTAGTCTATGAAAAGCTCACTATTTATTTTGAACAAAATCCAGCTGTCGCTAAAAAAATTGTACTTAAAGCGATTGATTCAGCATTAGCTCGGATTGCAGCTCGAAAAGCTCGTGACTTGACCAGGAGAAAAACTGCTCTAGATTGGGGCGGGCTACCTGGAAAAATGGCAGATTGCCAAGAGAAAGATCCGGCTCTTTGTGAAGTTTATCTTGTCGAAGGTGATAGTGCAGGTGGTTCAGCTAAACAAGGGAGGGATAGAAAAAATCAAGCAATTTTGCCTTTGAAGGGAAAAATTTTAAACGTTGAAAAAGCGCGTTTTGATAAAATGTTATCATTCGAAGAAATTAAAATTCTAATTACAGCTTTGGGTGCTGGAATTGGAAAAGATGATTTTGATATTTCAAAGATCCGTTATCATAAAATTGTGATTATGACAGATGCCGATGTAGATGGGTCTCATATTAGAACTCTTTTACTGACTTTTTTTTACAGGCAGATGCCACTGGTCATAGAAAAGGGATATTTATATATTGCTCAACCTCCTCTTTATAAAGTAAAAAAAGGGAATAAAGAACGTTACTTAAAAAATGAACAAGATCTTTCAGAGCATTTATTATCGAGTGGTTTAGAAGGTGTTCAGGTTAAATGTGATAATAAAATTATTCCTCCGAGTCAGCTTACATTAGCTTTAAAATCAGCTTCGCGCTTTGGACGTGCTATCGATCGGGTTGCACGTAAACTTCATCCAGAAATTTTGCGAGGATTGATATTGGCTGGGGTCACTTCTGCTACTTTAGAATCGAAAGAAAAATTTGAAGCAATTTTATTTTCATTGTCTCGGGACCTGTTAAAAAATAATATTCCCTTTAGTTTTTTATTAGAAAAAGATTCTGAACATAATTCATGGATTGCAATTATTGAAAATGTGATTCATGGTTCAAAGCGTACAGCCCCTATTAGCGTAGCAATCTTGGAATCACCTGAGTATGAAGAGTTGAGTAAACACTTTCATTCTATGCAAACTATTGGGTCAGGTCCTTTTGAAGTAGTTCTTGACGACAAAGAAGCAGTGATTATTGGAAGTGTTGAGGAACTCTCACATAAAGTATTAGAATTTTCAAAATCTGGATTAACCATTCAGCGATATAAGGGTTTAGGAGAAATGAATCCAGAACAGCTTTGGGAAACTACTATGGATCCCGTTCGCCGAACATTACTCAAGGTAACTGTAGATGATGCGGTCGAAGCTGATGGAATATTTTCAGTATTAATGGGTGATCAAGTAGAGCCTAGAAGGCAATTTATTGAAGAGAATGCCTTGAGAGTTAGGAATCTAGATATATGATATTGGTAAGTAGTTATGAGTGATTTAGTGATGAGTGATAAAAACATAATTTTAGTTAATATCGAAGAGGAAATGAAGGGAGCTTATCTTGATTATGCTATGAGCGTAATTGTAGGGAGAGCTCTTCCAGATGTTCGAGATGGACTTAAACCTGTTCATCGGCGGGCACTCTACGCTATGTATGATCTCGGGAATGCACATAATAAGCCTTATAAGAAATCAGCCCGTGTTGTTGGAGATGTAATTGGTAAGTATCATCCTCATGGTGATGTGGCTGTTTACGATACTATTGTCAGGATGGCTCAAAATTTTTCGCTTCGTTACCCATTAATAGATGGTCAGGGTAATTTTGGCTCTGTTGACGGAGATTCTCCTGCGGCCATGAGATACACAGAAATTCGCATGTCTAAAATAACTGCTGAACTTTTAGCAGATATTGAGCACGAAACTGTAGATTTTGGTCCAAATTATGATGATAGCTTAACTGAACCGCTTGTTATGCCAGCAAGAATTCCTAATTTATTAGTGAATGGTTCAACAGGGATTGCAGTTGGAATGGCTACTAACATTCCTCCTCATAATCTTTCAGAGATGATTAGTGCTACTGTAGCTTTGATTGATAATCCGGCTGCAGTCACTGACGATTTGCTTGAGTTTGTAAAAGGTCCTGATTTTCCGACTGGTGCGTATGCTTTTGGAGGAGAAGGTTTAAAAGAAGCTTATCGAACAGGTCGCGGTTCCATTACTTTACGATGCAAAGCTGACATTGAAACCTGGAAAGGTGACCGTGAAAGAATTATTGTTACGGAGCTTCCTTATCAAGTCAATAAGGCTAAGCTGATTGAAAAAATTGCAGATTTAGTTCGAGATAAAAAAGTGGAAGGTATTTCTGACCTGAGGGATGAATCTGACCGTACAGGCATGCGAATTGTTATTGAAGTGAAAAAAGGAGAGAACTCTAATGTTATCCTAAATAAACTTTATAAATTAACGCAGCTTCAAGATTCTTATGGCATCAATCTTCTAGCAATTCATCACAAACAGCCGAAGACATTTAATTTAAAAGATATGCTCTGGGCTTTTATTGAGCATCGAAAAGATGTTGTTGTTCGCAGAACTATTTTTGATCTTAAGAAAGCGGAAGCGCGAGCTCATATACTTGAAGGTTTAAAACAGGCAATAGATCATATTGATGCTATTATTTCGTTCATTAAATCATCGAACGGCCCAGATGAAGCCCGTTCAGGTTTGATTAGAAATTTTCAATTCTCAGAAATCCAAGCTCAAGCAATTTTAGAGATGAGACTTCAACGATTGACGGGGCTTGAACGAGATAAGATTGTATTAGAATATCAGGATGTTCTGAATCTGATTCAAGAGTTAAAAAAGATTCTTGATAATGAATCTATTGTTTTTACGGTTATTAAGGAAGAACTTCTAGAGATTAAAAAACTTTATGGTGATAAAAGGCGAACAGAAATTGTTCATGGAGTAACAACGGAGCTTGAGGTCGAAGATCTCATTGCTGATGAAGACGCTCTCGTTTCTATTACTCATGCAGGATATATTAAAAGAGCTGATCCTAGCTTATTTAAGAGTCAACACCGTGGAGGTCGAGGAATTCGAGGAGTAAGTACGGGGGATGAAGATTTTGTAACGGCAATTTATCGAACAAATACTTTCAGCTTTCTTCTCTGTTTTACAGACCAAGGAAGACTCTATTGGTTGAAAGTATACAAAGTTCCAGAAGCAAGTAGAAGCGCTAAAGGTAAAGCAATAGTGAATCTTGTAGCCTTACAGCCTTCTGAGAAAATCAAGGCCATTTTGCCAGTTCGAGAATTCAAAGAAAATGAGTACATTTTTATGGTGACTCGTGCAGGAATTATTAAAAAGACCGCGCTCAGTGAATTTAAAAATGTAAGAGCTGCAGGAGTTGCTGCTATTTCAACTGATGAGGGTGACGAGTTGGTCGGCGCTAAACTTACTCATGGAAATAATGATGTTTTCCTCTGTTCAAAGGAAGGAATGAGTATTCGGTTTAATGAACAAGATGTGAGGCCGACAGGACGTACAACGCGTGGAGTCATAGGTATGAATCTCAGCGAAGGTGACTCAATTGTAACCATGGAAGTTTTAGATATGGCAAATATCGCTGCGCCAGTAAACTATGAGATTTTAACTGTCACCGAAAGCGGCTATGGAAAGCGTACCCCTGTAACGGAATATCGCATTCAAAGCAGGGGTGGAGTCGGTATTATTAATATGAAGACGACTGATAAAAAAGGTCTCGTTATGGGGTCACGGCAAGTTCTTCCTAAGGATGATGTCATGCTAGTGACGAATAAAGGGCAAATGATTCGTATTCATGTAGGGGAAATTTCAGAGCAAGGGCGTAATGCACAAGGTGTTCGTTTAATTACGCTAGCCGCAGCCGAAAAGCTGGTATCATTTGAATATATGGCTGAAGCGGTAGTTGAAACTGCACCCATTAGTGAAGATTAAAATGGGGATGTTGGACAGGTGATCTTTTCCTATTTTTCGATCTTATCTATTGTCTTAACTATGGTAGGGATGAATATTGCTTGCAGCGTAGATAGCGCAAGAAATCATTATGTTCTTGCTGAGAAGCTTTGGACTAATCGGAAGTATTCTGCTGCAGTTTCTGAGTTTGAAAAAGTGATGAGCAAGGATCCAAGAGGTAAACTTGGATCGCAAGCAATGTACCGTTCTGCAATGACGCAGTTTTTATTTTTAAAGCAATATGGGGATGCAGTCCGAAAGTTTCGAAATTATATTCAGGTAAGCGATGATCCTCAGTCCGTATGGGATGCTCAAGTTCAAATTGGTGAAATTTTATACTCTAAGATTGAAGAATATGATCAGGCAATTCTTCACTACCGCGCACTACTCAAGCAAAGACCTGAATCTCCGGAGTCACCCGAATTTTTATTTCGAATAGGGAAAAGTCATTTTTTTCTATTTCAGTTTCATGAAGCGATAGAGATTTATCGAGAAATCATCAAAAAATTTCCTCAATCGTTGTGGTCAGAGAAGGCAAGTTTTGAAATAGGAGCCACTTTTTTAACTCAAGGAGAGGGTCATTCTTCGGCTGAAGTGGATAGCGATGATTCAGTCTATCAAGTTGCAATAGATGCTTTTGGTCAGTTTTTAAAGCTTTATCCTACGAGCGAGCTTGTTGCAGAAGCGCGATTTGGAATTGCTTGTTGCTTGGAGGAGTTAGACCGTTTACAGGAGGCCTACCAGGCTTTTGCTGAGTTAAAAAGGAGTTACTCTTCAGCGGGAGTGATCAGCGTAAAATTAGGTCGAATTCGTGAACGCATGTCACAAAAGGGAAAATTTATTCGGTGAGCCTGAGCAAAGAACTGAGAGCTATTGGATTACTGACGATTATTGTCAGCGAATTGGTGGGCTGGCCTATTATAGGAATAGGACTTGGATATCTCGCTTATAAAAAATGGGATTTTATTTGGGCCATTCCCCTGACAGCGTTGTTTGGTTTCATTTTAGCTTTTTATAGGGTATTCAAAACTTCTCAAAAAGAATTATAATGGACCCCCATCTTCATTTGAGCAGGACTTTTTCCTATAAATCTGCTAAAAGAAAAAAAATCCCAATGTGCGGGCTTTTATTTGTGGAGTCAGAGGGTACTTTGCATGCACGAATCGCATGGTTTTAATTTACTGTCTCATCTTCCTCTTTTTCAAGAGTTGCCGAATCATGTCGGTATGAGCATTATTGTTTCATTTTTTCTGGTTATTACTACTTTTGTAGCAAGAACACAGTTGCTCAGAGTCATGCGTGGACCAGAAGGTGGACTCATTCCTAAAAGTAATCTAACCTATCTTAATTTTTTCGAAATGATTGCAGAGAGCCTTTATCGGTTGACTGAATCAGTTATTGGACACCGCGATGCAGCTCGTTATTTTCCAATGGTTGGATCCCTTTTTGTTTTTATATTAGTTTCTAATTTAGTGGGTCTCATTCCTGCTTTTTTGCCACCCACAGATAATTTTAATACAACCTTGGCTCTTGGGGTTTTTGTGTTTTTTTATTATAATTACGCGGGCTTTAAGGCTCATGGTGTTGCCTATTTGAAGCATTTTATAGGACCCGTACTTTGGCTTTCCCCACTTCTTTTAGTTATTGAGGTGGCATCTCATATTTTTAGACCCCTTTCCCTCGCACTTCGCTTGAGAGGAAATATCATGGGGGATCACATCATTCTTGGAGTGTTTAGCGGATTGGTTCCATACCTCTTGCCTGTAATTTTTTATGGTTTAGGAGTGTTTGTTGCCATTATCCAGGCCTTCGTCTTCTGTCTAATGACGATGGTCTATATTTCCCTATCGACATCACACGATCACTGAGAAGAAAGGATGGAATTGAAAATGAATTTTCGTAAGACGCTCTTATTAATTGGGACTCTTGCAATGACCCTCGGAGCCTCATGGGTAATGGCTGATGATGCAACTCATTCAGCTGGAGGAGATCCTTATGCATCTATGAGTGCGGCACTTGCTATTGGCATTGCAGTATTGGGTGGAGCACTAGGTCAGGCTAAGACTGCAGCATCAGCATTAGAAGCTATAGGGCGTAATCCCTCTGCTCAAGGAAAGATTTTTGTTCCTATGATCATTGGTTTGGCTCTGATTGAGTCTCTTGTCTTGTATGCATTCGTAATTGCATTTATCAAAATAAAGACCTGATTGGTTATAACGATTCGGGGAGGGGGTTTTTTTGTGCCCCCTCCCCTCTTTCCATTTCGGACCAGCTTCGATAGAGTAAATCTCTCTTCTTAATCCATCGTTCTACTTTTTCTCTATGTTGACTCAGCTCGGCTTCATTAAGATCTAAAGGATTCAGTCTTCTATCTTCAATCGTAGAGATAGCTAATTGTTGATATTCTTCCGCTTCCTTTTCAGAAATGCCCATTTTTTCTTTTAATAATTCTCTTAATTCAATAGGGTTGTGATGGATGTGAGCGAGAAGCCCATTTTCCCAAATTGCACGTCGATGGAATTCTCTGATCACTATTTCTTTATATGCCATTTTAATGATGGTACCAACCGCAGGCACTGGAACGTAGATAAAGTTAGCTACCATTAAGACTGCCTGAAGAATTTGTCTGCGCCGTTTTTCTCGGTTTGGATGGAGAAAATCTACTGCAGCATGCGGCTGAGTAGGTCGAAACATTTTCGGATAAGGTAAAGTATATATTTTTTGTTTACTAAATATTCCTGTGCTTTCATTTCTTTGGAGCCCAAGTGCAAAGTAAGAGCCCGCTAAAGGAAACACTTCCACTCCTCGTTTTTCTAAGTTAGCTATGCTCAGTTCTTTTTGATAATGTACATAAGTGAGAAAATTTTTAACAATGTCATCATTTTTAGTGAATAGATTCTTAAATACTGTGCCTAGCATACTTTGAGATCTCAAGAGATAGAATGTTGCAGCTTCCAACTGTTTTTTAGAAAGTTTTGAAGTATTAAAAGGTGAATATAAATTACCATCAATAGCTTCGAGAACAAGATTAAGTGCCTGTCCATGTCGATTGAGATAAAGAATTTCAATAAAGTCAAAAACTCTTTCGAGCATTGCACCTGCTGCTTGGGGGGCTCCATAGATCGGAACAGCGTTGAGTCCGCCTTTGATGATATTTGTAACTGCAGCCCAGGATGCAGCCTTAGCAAAAGAAGAATATTTATTTTTTAAGTCAATTACTTTGACTGGCCTTATAAAAGGTTTCTCTATAGAATATACTTTATAAGTTCCGTTGGGCTCTCTGTGAAAAGCGATATTTTTTAGAATATTCTGAGAGTCAGGAAGTAAATCAAGAGTAAGTGGAAGTTCTTCGTTTTGATCTAATTCTGCAGAAGACAATCTAAATGCGGTTAAAGCTTGATTAACGTCCTCGTGTAAATTTGCTATTTCATTCCAGTTGAAGTCTGAAGAATAAATGG
Organism: Oligoflexia bacterium; assembly: GCA_903928955.1. Taxonomy (GTDB): domain Bacteria; phylum Bdellovibrionota; class UBA1018; order UBA1018; family UBA1018; genus CAIYTD01. The sequence goes on from CAIYTD010000190.1 coordinate 11,231, forward strand.
TTTTAGGAAGATCCTTGGTGTTTTTTGGTTTTTTTCCAGATTTCCAAATAATTTTTTCATTTTTCCAAAAGTCTTTAGAAATATAAATAGAAGCCTCTGGTAGAGTAGTGAGAGTAGGATGAGGGTTTGTGAGTTGCTTAGAAAGAGCGGCAAGATTTAGATCACTGATTCCGAGGCTGCCTAATATTAAAATTTTCCAAAAATGAGAATAAAAAGGGGTGGAAAAAGTTTTATCATAAACAGCAAATGGAACTAATTGTCGGTTCTCATCATAGCCATATCCTAGAGTATACTGATCGGAGAGGTCATCCCATTTTATAATTTCACTTACACGGGTGCCATGATTAACTTTAATGAAACTAGGAGCCCGTCCTTGAGCAAGTAAATTTGGGTGTTCTAATGTTAAAATAAGTTGGGTGGCTGTTAAAAGTATTAAAATCAATTTATATAATTTCATTTGTTCCTGTTAATTATTTTTGATGAAAAATTATGTCTCGATCACTTTTATGAGCTGGATCTTCTATGTATTGAACGAAAAAACCGATTCTTTTTTTAAAAAGACTTAAATTCTTTACCGATAGCAGGTGACTCAGTTCTTGATCTATTATCTTAGGATTTTGGTTGAGTTGAACGACAGCCTCGTAAATAGGGCGTGTGGGTAAGATAGATTCGATTGTTCTTTTTGTGGGTGAAATAAAAAAAGGAGTAATAAAAGTCCACCCGTGATCTATGAGGACAGGTCTGCCATTGTCAAGAAAGAGGTAATTGTCTATATTGCGGTCATGGTTATCAATAAGCCAATCAAAGAATTTGATATAAGAAGGCAGAACTGTTCTTCCGAAGGGTTTAGTCCATTTGTCTGATTGAGTGGGGCTATTGAGTAAAACTTCATTGAGATAATGGGCTAACGTTGCATTACCTATAAAATACTGTAAAGAACCTATACCGTCAGATAAAATCACAAGTTTTGTTAAAGGGACATGATTTAATTGGATGAGGCGATCTATTTTATAAGCTGCGATTTCTTTTTTATAATCACTTACAATAGAATCTTTCAGTCTTTGCAAGTGATTCGTATGCGGATGGGGTATCTCCCACGGTTTAGGTTTATAAACTCCTTTAATTTGATTGGGGTAGCGAATGAGTTTGGAGGTAGTAAATCCACCACCTAAAAAGTCTATTTTTTCGGCATTGTCGTTAGCTAGGACGTTTTCGGTTAGCCATTTTTCGAGAGATAATGACGTAGTTTTTTGTCCTAACTCTTCGAGCCTCCAAATAGCTCTTTGATATTGATTTCTAGATAGCAATTCGAGAGTAATACTGTCACCAGAGTGAAACGCTTGAACGGCGAAAAATGAGTCCTGATTGATTTTTTTTGGATAAATTTCGCTTTCTTCAAACCAGGAGTTGATCGCTTGATAGCAGTCAGACTCTTTGTTTGTTTTAAATAAAGTATTTGATTCACTAATTAATTGTAAATATGACTCCTCTACTTTTAATGCGTTTAAAATTTGTGGATTATTTAGAATTATATTTTTGAAGTCTGATTCAATATTTTTAGAAATGCTTTCTTTTGTTAATGTTAAGTCAATATGCCTAATGTCAAAGTAATTACCTTCGATGAGACGGCGTATGAACTTAGAAAAGATAACCTGTGTGGGGAAATCTATAAAAGATTTGACATAGGTATTTTTATAGTCCTCAATTAATTCCCTAATATGAGGTTTAGATAGTATAAAATTAATAACTTGATTATAATCGTGGCTATTTTTTATTTTTTCTGTAAGTTGATTGTCTTGAATAAAGTTGATATTTAACTGCTCGTTTATTGCTGCCTTTGTGTTAATGAATTTTTTTCGAACTTCAACTAGGGTTGAGTTCACTTTGTTTAGGTATTTTTTAATTGTTTCTTTGCTGTTTTCTTCGTTTAAGTCTCTTTCT
>CAIYTD010000191.1 GCA_903928955.1 Oligoflexia bacterium
ATCAATGCCTTTAGGAGTCCAAGTAAAGCCTGCACATAATGAGGAAAGGCTTGGAATAGTAGGACAAACAGATGCTGGTAGAATGGTCATGGTGGCTTTTACTATTCGAGAAGGAAAAGTAAGACCCATTAGCTCCAGGCCAGCTAGTTCAAAAGAAAGGAAAATTTATGAGTCGTACCGCCGTGAAATCTCTTAAAGAGTATAAAGCTTCTTCTGATGTTGATGAAAAGAGTATTATTGAGGCAGCAAAAAGGTTGAAATCAAAAAGAAAGATTCCGACAAGTGTCGCCCTTGAAGAGGCAACTGTAAAAGATCTAAAGAAAATTGCAGTAAATAAAGGGGTTCCTTATCAAGTAATGATGCGAGTTTATATTCTTGAAGGAATCAAGAGAGAGAAGATAGCGAGTTAGTATTCTCTAAAAAGCCCCCAGTCCGTCTCGCCTTTGCGCTTGCTGGGATAGACGCTAGAATGTGCTGGATGAGGGCTAGAAGTATATTCCAGTATTCGGCAGCCGCTCTCTTAGTATTCCATAAGCAGCATTTCCAATTTGATTTTTAGTTATATTAAGAGAAGTAAGATTCGACATAGTAGCAAGGCTATCAGCTCCAGCATTTCCAATTTGATTCTCACTTATATGAAGACAGGTAAGATTTGACATAGTAGCAAGCCTATCAGCTCCAGCATTTCCAATTTCAACATCATTTAGATAAAGATAAGTAATATTGGCCATAGTAGCAATATGAGTAGCTCCCGTATCTCCAATTTGATTGTAATTTAGATCAAGAGAGGTAATATTGGGCATTCCACCAGCAATACTATCAGCCCCTGCATGGCTAATTTGATTCTCACTTAGATAAAGATCAGTAATATTAGGCATAGTAGCAATATGAGCAGCTCCAGCATCTCCAAGTTGATTCTTGCTTAGATCAAGACCAGTTAGATTTTCGAGGTGAGTGAGTATCTGAGCATCTTTCGCATATAGATCGCAGCTACTTAAGTTTAAATAAACTAGAGAAATAGGAAGCTTCGATAAAAGATCATGATTAAATCGAGTTTTTGAAAGATTCAGCTTCGTAATTTTACTAAATAATCCATCTCCAGTAAAAAGGGCTATAAACTGTTCATCAGTGAACGTTTTTCCAGTTAAATCAAATTCAGCACCAAGAGAAGTAAGATTTGTGAGGTGAGTTAGTCTTTCTGCATCTTCCGAATTTAGCCAGCTGCCAATTAACTCTAAATGAATTAGAGAAATAGGAAGCCGAGATAAAAGATCATGATTAAATCGAGCATTTGAAAGATTCAGCTTCGTAATTTTACTAAATAATCCATCCCCAGTAAAAAGAGTTATAAATTGCTGATCAGTAAACGTTTTTCCACTTAAATTAAATGTAGCTCCATCTAAAATAGCCTGTGCTATCGCCTCTTCTACGGCAGCTTGAGAGGCTTTATTAATAAGACGGAACTTTACCAATTCGGCTGGATTTTCTTTAGCTAGTTTAAAGAAAGTCCCTCGTATCCCATCTAAGATGTCATTAAAGGCAGCATGACCATTTAGGCAAACCAATTGAGAGGCCAATGCAACACTACAGATCAAACGGGATAGATTTTTCATAAATTTGAAATCAACATGTATCATAGATAGAATGAATAACAAAACCTATTTAGTTGATTCAAACATACCTTTGAGTTGCGGGTGAGATTTTTTCATGAGGCTGCAAAAAGCCAAGGGAAGAGGATCTTACATGGATGCGGATATGCGAATGTAAGTAGGAGAACAAAAAAAAGAGCGGCCAAACCCTCCCATGTTTCCGTGAGAAATGTTCGCCGCTCTTTCACTTTTAATTTCATTATCGTAGTTTATGCTTTAACTTCTATCCAATATACTTAAAAAATCTGTTGCGCAAGTCTTTTTTCAACAATTTAAACACGAGTATTCCCATTCAGATTCCATCTTCCAGCCCCCATCAGCTCGGCGCAATGAGGACCCACTCATGCAACACCGACTTTGCCTTTGCGCGCCTCGACCGTGTAGGTGGCATTCGCCATGAGCCGCTCAATATCCACGCGCCCTTTAAGAAAAAAGCCGCCTATCCTTGCCTGGCGGGGTGGGGTAGACAGCTTTAGAGAATGCCTGGATCAATTACAACTTAATGTCTTCCAATTGCTCTTTTGGAATAAGAGAATACAATAGGGAGTTTAAATTCTTTAAACTTTCTTCAATTCTCTGAGAGTCCTGTTCATTAAAACTACTTTTCGTTTCATATAAAGCATTTGAATAAACGATTTCTAATTCAGCCCAATATGAAATAAATTTATCTATCCACTCTTTAGAGATATTTTCTAGATTGCCCACGAGGGCATTAAGGTCATCAATCAACTTACGAATTTGAATCTTTCTATTGTAAAAATAGTCTAATCTCAGATACATCCTTTTCAATTGCCGTTTATCGTGATCACTTAAGTCAGTTATCATATTTCAGCGCCCTCCGAAGAAGAGAGTTATTACATTTCCGGTTGCAGCATCAGTGACAACGGTTACATTATTTTCTACATCAAAATATCTTAACCTACCAGGTATTAGATCAGGAGAAGGTTCGCCATTTCTAATAGTATTATCTACAAGCCTTGGGGTTAACCCTCGTTCTTGCATGCGATCAAGAGAATGGCCTGAATATTCCCTTCCATCGATCGTTGCCGGTCTATTTGTCCCTGGTTGTACTTCAAGTTCTCTACGCCAAGTCGGTTGTCCAGGTTCAGCGACATTTCTACGTCCTACCGGCGTCGAAGCTGGTGTTAAATCCTCACCAGCAGGTGGCACCACAGTATCAGCACCTGGAGGAACGTTTCCAGTAGTATTATCACCACCGCCACCGGCCGCACCATCACCGCCGCCAGGGAAAATCTGACGTCCTCGGTTAAAAGCGAGATCTAACGTTTCAAAAA
>CAIYTD010000192.1 GCA_903928955.1 Oligoflexia bacterium
ATCTCTTACAGAACGGATCTGAATTAACGCTCAACGTGAATGAAGACAAAACAGGAAGTTTTGAACTCACCCACATCAATCACGTCCTGAATACAACTTGCAATTTGAAAACTTCTGCTTTTACATTCTACTACTGCTGCCCAGGCATGCAAAACATCCATATGAAAGCAACGCAGATTCCAGCCGTTAAAAGCTGTTCAACCGAACACAGTGATTTACTTGCACCCAATCATTCTCAAAAGGAAATGATAGACCATTTTCCAGGAGCACCTGCCCATGATAATTTTCATTTTACCCATACTCCAGAAGGCATTACTTTAAATCCACTTACTAATGGCAAAATGGATACCGAGGTTGAAATCCATTTCATCCCTCAATAATTTTTCCATTTTCACCCGACAACCACAGTCACCATATAAGGATCTACTAAATATTTTTTACAAACTTTCTGAAGATCTTTTGCTGAAATAGATTTTATTTTTTTTAGAAGATCCTGATCAGTTAAACGAGGAACTTGATAAAGTAACTCTAAGCCATAGTGTGTTGCTAAAGCTGTATCACTTTGAAGATCCATTGCTCTTCTGCCTAAGAAGAATTCTTTAGCGCGATTCATTTCTTGCAAACTAGGCCCCTTTTGGGCCAGCTTTTCAAGAACTTGCCGAATTCCTGCAATAGCCTCCTCCTTCTTTTGAGGTGCGCACGCGATATAAGTTCCAACATACCCTCGCTCGATCCCCTCAAAGCTTACTGGCGAAACAGAATAAGCTAAGCTTCTTTTTTCTCTCAATTCAATAAACAGACGTCCACTTTGTCCACCCAACAGTGTTTGCAAAAGACGAAGCGCATGCCGATCTTCAGAATCCATTTGAGTTCCTAAACCTCCTACCATGATATGAAATTGCTCTCGCCCCAATGACTTCTCTGCCCATCGCGGAGCCTTTAAGGCAGGCTCTGAATTCAAATTTTTAGGGAGATCAAATGGGTCCACACCCCTGATTTGGTTCAACGCTTCTTTTTCCAATCCGTAAACCCAGGATTCCAGGGCGGATCGCTGAATCGGTCCACTTACCGAAATAATCAATCTTTCAGGTCGAATCCAATACTTATGAAATGCGGTAAGCTTTTCTGAGCGCATCGCATGCAGACTTTCTAAAGAACCATGAGTCATTCGACCATAGGGATGCGTTTGAAAGAGATTCTCTAAAAAAAGCTGAGAACAAAGCTGACCAGAATGATCTTCAATACCCCGAATCGAGTCTTCTGCAATTCTCTTGGCGTGACTCACTTCCTCTTTGGGAAAAATCGGATCAAATAATACCTCAGTAAAAAGTTGCGATAAATATCGCCAGTCTCTCGCCAATCCTGTCATCTGCAGGCCAACACTATTTCGCCCAGAAAATCCATCAATACTAGAAGCACATCCTTCGGTCATTGCAGAAATTTTTCGAGCATCGCGTGCTGAAGTACCTTTATTCCAAGTCAGCGACATCATGTAACTTGCGCCCCAATCAGTGTCGACTCTCTCGATAGGAGATGCAACTTCCAAACGGACTCCCCCTAAAGCAGAGGCATGAATGCTAAAAACATGCGAAGCTGGGCGCGGATGAAAACACACTTGAAGTCCTGAAGGAGATCGAAAGAGCTCATAGGGAGTTTTTACATTCGATGTCTGCGCTTTGAAAGGAGAAATTAAAGGAGCTGAAATAGAGCTTTTTACAGGAAAATCTAGTAAATTTTCAGCAAGCTTTTCTATTTCCCCTGTTTTAAAGTTGATTTCAGCTTTAGGTAATAGAACTACACCACTCATTCTGCGAAAATCCAAATAGCGACTCGCTATTTCTTTTATTTTAAAGCTATCTACAGCACGCAATTCTTCTAAATATTCTTGATCAAATTCCAAATCGCCCATGATAAATCTCAAAAACCCCAGCCTCCCAGCTAAGCCATCGGCGGTTTGAGTTGCATAGAGTCGCTCACTCTCTGCATTCACTAATACTCTTGCAAGTTCTTCAGAGGTTGGACCTTCCTCGACCATCCTTCTGAGCTCTTTAAACATCTCTTCGGCAACTCGAACCAACTTATCTGCTGTGTCTACTTCAGCCTGAAAATAGAGCATCCCAGGATCTTTAGGAACGTAAAGCCCCCCCGAAACATCGGTCACAAGAGAAGTTTTATAAAATAAATGCTGATACATCCTCGAAAGCTCACCCATCCCTAGAACACTCGATAAAAGGTCTAAAGCAGGCAAATCTTCATGATTTAATTCTGGCACTCGAAAAGAAAAACTAATGGTCGGTGTTTTAACATCGAATAATTTTACACTCCACTCTGACTTCGCTCTTATTTGAGGCTCCTGGGGGCGAATAACTGGAGATTCCTCGACTTTCCGGAGTACCTTTTTTCCATAATGTTTTTCTAAACATCGAATCAGTGATTTTCTTCGTTCACCTTTTTCGTCTAAAAGTGGCCCTACTAAAACGAGACCCATTTTACCAGATACGTAATTTTTTTTATAAAATCGATCAAGCTGAGAAACTTTTGCTGCTTGGAGAGTTTTAACAAAGCCAATCACAGGACGTCCATAAGGATGCTGAGTAAAGGTATTTGAAAAAAGGCTCTGAAAAAGTTGACGCCCTGGAGAATCTTCATTTTTACGAAGTTCTTCCAAAATAACTTCCCGTTCTTGTTCAAAATCTTTTGCTAAAAATTTTTGGGGCTTAGCTATTACTCCAAAAGCATGGAGCACTCGCTCCCAATGCTGTGCAGCACACGTCACATGATAAACGGTCTGATCAAAGGAGGTGTAAGCATTCATATCCCCACCCAATGATTCAATCGTCCGGGCTATTTGACCAGTAGATGCCCGCCCGGTTTCTTTTGCTGATGCATCTTTAAAAAGCATATGCTCAAGAAAATGAGAAAATCCGGCCTCTTCAGGACTCTCATCTGCACTTCCTGTTTTAACCCACCAATACGTAGCAGCTACAGAGCTATCTGAATGCTGAAGTATAACTGGAATTCCGTTGGATAATTTAATCTGCTCAGGTTGAAAAAGTTTTGTCATATCTTCTTTTAAACCTATTAGCCTACGTAAACTAAATCCACTGAGAAATGAAATAAAAAATACCCTTTAATTTCAAATAGATGCGATTTTAGAACGGATGATGAGCTTTATTTGAACTAAAAAACCACCCTTAAATTACCTTTCTCTCGATTTTAGACAACCGAATGAGAGGTCTCATGTGCTAGAGTCTGGAGGATTCCGTATGCAATCCTTATATGTACATTTTCCATTTTGTGAAGCTAAATGCCACTATTGTGATTTTTACTCTCTTGGCCAAGAACGGACACGTAAGGGAGATCATGATCGATTCGAAAAAGCTCTGAATTGCGAAATAAAAAAATCAGGATCACTTCTTGCGCCAAAACTAGATACCCTTTTCTTCGGTGGTGGAACTCCCAGCATGACTTCCTACGATTCTATGGCACGAGCAATTGAGCCTCTCTGGAAAACAACACAAATAGATTCACGGACAGAATGGACTTTAGAGGCAAACCCTTCCTCTATTCATTTAGAGACATTTCGCCTCTACAGAGCTTATGGGATTAACCGAATTAGTATGGGTATTCAAGCTTTGCGAAGCGATCTCTTACAAAGCCTAGGCAGAGTTCATTCAAGAGAAACTGCCCTTCAAGCACTTGAAAATGTCTTTTCTGCAGGGTTTAATAATGTTTCTGTTGACCTATTATGTGGAGCTCCAGAACAATCGGAATATGACTTAGAAGAAGCAATGAAAATCCTCACCCAATTTCCCATTACACATTTAAGCTGCTACTTACTCACTCTTCCTCCCCACCATAAGATGTATTCTCAACTCCCAAAGGAGGAAGTTCAACTCGCTCATCTCCTCTTCATCCATCGTTGGATGACAGATCATGGATTTGAGCATTATGAAATTTCTAATTTTGCAAGACCAGGAAAGAAAGCGCGCCACAATCTCAAATATTGGCAGGGAGAATCTTACTTAGGACTAGGGCCTTCTGCTCATTCTTATAACGCAAAGTCTTGCCAACGTTGGAAAAATATTTCATCGCTTCATAAATATGCTCATTTATTAGAAAAGGGAGAAAGCATCATCGAATGGACTGAAACATTAAATTTAGACCAGCTTGAATTAGAGAAATGGATGTTGGCGCTCCGTTTAAATGACGGCTTTCCAATCGATTGGCTGAAAACGCCAGCTCAAAAAGCAAAAGCTTATGCACTTGAATTAGAAGGCCTTTTAGAAAAACATCCAGAAATTTCTGAAAGAAAACGACTGACTCCCACTGGATTTGCTTTATCCGATCAAGTCATTCGCGCTCTCGCATAACCCTTAACTAGAAATTTGTATTTGACTTCAATCATTTCGTACACATAGTAGTTTCAATACGGAGGATTTTTGAGTGACCGAGTTCGGCGAAAACAGTTTTAGCAGCAGTAAAAATCAACAAGATGAAAAAAACGATGATGAGGGCTCAAACCAGGAGTCTCAAGCAGCTCAGATTCAAAATTCTTGCGAAGATCTACAAAAACGCATTGAAGAGCTTGAGAGCCAGGTAAAGGAAAAAGAAAGCAAATACCTCTATCTCTATGCTGATTTTGACAACTTTAAAAAACGCGCTATTAAAGAACGATCTGATTTAATAAAGTTTGGATGGGAATCTGTTGCTCGCGACCTTTTACAGGTTGTAGACAATCTTGAGCGAGCCATGACGCATGTTCCTTTGAACACCGACAAAACATGGATTGAGGGTTTACATATGGTGCTCAGCCAATTTAAAGCCACTCTTCAAAAACAAGGCCTTCAGCACATTGAAAGCTTAAAAAAAGATTTTGACCCCAATCTACATGAAGCTGTAGGACAAGAAGAATCAGAACTTCCGTCTGGCACAATTCTGAAAGAGCATACTCCAGGCTACACGCTCCATGGGCGATTGCTGAGACCTGCTCGAGTCATTATCAGTGGCGGACAACCTGAAGCAAAGCCGAGTTGACGAAAGAAAAAAAGAGACCAACTTATTTATAGAAGTTGAGTAAAATTATAAGTTTTATAAAAATTATTAAGAAAGACGAGGAAGTTATGAGTAAAATTATTGGTATTGATTTAGGAACAACGAATTCATGTGTATCCGTTTTGGAAGGTGGAGAACCAAAAGTAATTCCAAATTCAGAGGGAGTAAATACTACGCCTTCGGTTGCTGGCTTTACTCCCTCTGGAGAAAAATTGGTCGGACAAGGCGCTAAACGGCAGGCTGTTACTAATCCTGAAAAAACAGTTTTTGAATCGAAGCGACTGATTGGCCGAAAGTTTAGCTCAAGAGAGGTCCAAGAATTCATTAAGGTTGCTCCTTTTAAAATTATCGAAGCAAAAAATGGGGACGCATGGGTTAAAGTGGGAGACCGCGAATATTCTCCACAGGAAATCTCTGCCCTTGTCCTCCAAAAAATGAAGCAAACTGCAGAGGATTATCTAGGCGAACCTGTAACGGAAGCTGTGGTTACCGTGCCTGCTTACTTTAACGATGCACAAAGACAAGCCACCAAAGATGCAGGTCGCATTGCAGGTTTGGATGTAAAAAGAATTATTAATGAACCCACATCCGCTGCTTTAGCCTACGGTCTGGACAAGCAAGGCAAAGACCATACTGTTGCTGTTTTTGACTTAGGAGGGGGTACATTTGATATCTCCATTTTAGAATTAGGAGATGGTGTATTTGAAGTAAAAGCAACAAATGGCGATACTTTTCTAGGCGGAGGAAACTTCGACCAGCGTATTATTAATTGGCTAGCTGATGAATTCAAAAAAGAAAATGGGATTGATTTAAGAAAAGACAAAATGGCTCTTCAGCGCTTAAAAGAAGCCGCCGAAAAAGCAAAACATGAATTATCCAGCACTACAGAGACCGATATTAATTTACCTTTTGTGACTGCAGATGCTTCAGGCCCTAAACATCTCAATATCAAGCTGTCACGTGCAAAACTAGAAGCACTTGTTTCTGATTTAATTGATCAACTGGTCGCACCCTGCGAAACTTGTATTAAAGATTCTGGCCTTCAAAAAAGCAAAATTGATGAAGTGATTCTCGTAGGAGGCATGACGCGCATGCCGCGTGTCCAACAAAAAGTAAAAGAAATTTTTGGCCGCGAACCCCATAAAGGAGTCAATCCAGATGAAGTCGTTGCCATTGGTGCTGCGATTCAAGGAGGCGTTCTCAAGGGTGACGTGAAAGACGTCCTCTTACTCGATGTGACGCCTCTTTCTCTTGGAATTGAGACTCTAGGTGGAGTTTTCACCAAACTCATTGAAAAAAATACAACCATCCCAACTAAAAAATCTCAGGTATTCTCTACTGCAGCAGATAATCAATCCGCTGTTACGATCCACTGTCTTCAAGGAGAACGTGAATTTGCAGAACATAATAAGTCACTCGGACGTTTCGACTTAGTTGGAATTCCACCTGCTCCTCGAGGGGTTCCTCAAGTTGAAGTGACATTTGATATTGATGCCAATGGTATTGTTCATGTCGGAGCTAAAGATCTAGGCACTGGAAAAGAACAATCTATCCGGATTACTGCATCGAGTGGACTATCTGAAGAAGAAATTAAAAAGATGCAAAAGGAAGCCGAGTCGCATCGAGCAGAAGATGAAAAACGAAAAGAAATAGTCAATGCACGCAATACCTTAGATGGTTTAATTTATACAATTGAAAAAACTGTCAAAGAGCATAGCGACAAAGTGAGCGGAGAAATCAAAAAACAGGTTGAAGATGCTTTGATTGAAGCTCGTAAACATTTAGACAGCAAAGACGTTGCAGAGCTTCAAAAAGCCACAGAAAATTTAACTACAGCCTCAAATAAAATGGCTGAACAAATGTATAAGTCCAATGGAGCAGGTCCAGAATCAGCCTCTCATAGCCATGAAGCAGGTCCAGAATCTAAACAAAAGGAAAGTAAAAAAAGTGACGATGTAATTGATGCAGATTATAAAGAAGTTTAATACTTTATTCTCCATTTCATAAACATTATTAACTGTACTGCTTCTATCTCTTAGGACAGCCAGTTGGGCATTTGAATTATGGCTACAAAACGTGATTATTATGAAGTTCTCGGCGTTGAACGAAACACTCCTGCCGAAGACCTAAAAAAAGCCTACCGCAAGCTGGCTGTCCAATTTCATCCTGATAAAAACCCAGGAGATAAAAAAGCCGAGGAACGCTTTAAAGAACTCTCGGAAGCTTACGAGGTACTCTCTGATTCTCAAAAACGTCAAATGTACGACCAATTCGGTCATGCAGCAGGTGCAAGTGCCCCTGGAGGGGCGGGCGGTTTTGATTTTCAAGGATTTAGTGGTGGATCTATTAATGATATCTTTGGCGATATCTTTGGCGATCTTTTTGGGGGCAGTCAAGGCGCAAACCGTGGACGACCTGGGCGACGCAGAACAGGCGGAAAACCAGGAGATGATTTACGTACATCGATTGACATTACCTTTGAAGAAGCTGCATTTGGAGCAGAAAAGATCATTACAGTTCCTAAAACAGTAAAATGTGAAACTTGTGCAGGCTTAGGTGCTCAATTAGGAACTCAACCAGAAACATGTGCTCAGTGCGGAGGCCGAGGAGAAGTAAGCTTTCAACAAGGTTTTTTTGCTATTACTCGACCTTGTCCTCGTTGCAATGGGGCTGGCCAGACGATTCCTCATCCTTGCGTTAACTGTCAAGGCACCGGCCAATCTAAAAAGAGATCTCAAATAGCAGTAAAAATCCCTGCAGGCGTAGATACGGGACAACGACTGAAACTAACGAATGAAGGCGAAGCAGGTGAAAGAGGAGGTCCATCAGGCGACCTTTATGTGGTCATTAATATCCTACCACATGATTTTTTTACTCGCGATGAATTTGACATTATTTGCGAAGTTCCAGTTACATTTGTGCATGCAGCCTTAGGAGCGGAAATAGAGGTTCCCACTTTAGAAGGAAAAGTAAAAGTTAAAATTCCACCCGGGACACAATCGCATAAAATATTAAGACTAAAAAATAAAGGTCTTGCTCGATTGGGATCTTATGGCCGAGGAGATCAACTTGTGCGTATTATTGTAGAGATTCCATCGAAGCTGACTCCAGAGCAGAAGGAATTACTCAAGCGTTTTGGAGAAAACGAAGGGGAAATTGCAGCTCATCCTATGCACCATAATTTTTTTGAGAAAGTGAAAAATCTTTTTGGATAATAACCCTAAATATTTCAGTCATAAATCAAATCTTGATGGGAGGATTATATTCACACTCTTAGTCTCCTTATTGATCTTAGAAGGATGCACGAGTGCTCTAAAAAATAATGTAAAAACCAAACACCACACTGAATCATTGACTCTTTCAGACAAACAAGAATTCCAAGAGATCGAAAGTCTTTTCTCTCAGAAACTCCTAGAACCCGCTGAATTAAAAATAGTCCACTTTGAAAAGCATTTCCCTCAAAGTGCTCACCTGCCATCTGTCGAAAATTTCCATGGGCTCATTTTTTTACAAAAAAAGGCACCTGCCGAAGCAGCACTCTATTTCAAAAAGGCGATTCTCCACAGTACTTCTCAGAAAATTTTTAGAGAATATATTCTGTACAATCTAGCCAGCGCTCAATTTAACTCCAATCAGTTGGATCAAGCACAAGAAACACTCGCCGAAATCAATCCACTTGCCCTTGACGCTGGAAATCGTCTTAAAATATTTTATTTAAAAGCAAATATTTACGAAAAGAAATCTCTACCTTTAGAAGCCATCCGAGAACTCTTGAGCGCCATTCAAAGCATTACTGAATCTGATTTTTTAGAAAACAAGAAAACTTTTAGCTCGCTCCTGAATCAATCGCTCCAAAATATCAATGAAGTCTCTATGCTAGAGTCTCTCTACGGAAAATATAAAAATTCTCCCGTAGCAGACGCATTTTTATTTCGACTCGCTACCCAAGAGATGATGCGTGGAAATATAGGCAATAGCGAAAATCTCTTCAAAACCCTCATCGCTCAATATCCTCAAAGCTCTTATTATTCGCAAGCAGCCGATCTTATTTCTCACCCCAAAACAGACATCCCCGTTGAATCTCATACTATTGGTGTCCTTTTGCCGATGAAAGGGAAATTTGCAAAATTCGGCAGTAAAAGCCTTCAGGGAATTCAACTTGCACTTGGAATATTTGGACAGAGCGAACCCGATCATCAAATTAACCTAGTGGTTGAAGAAAGTGGCGATGAACCTGAAATCGCATTAAAAGCGATCAATCGCCTGGTCTATAAACACCATGTCGTTGCCATTATCGGCCCGCTGCTCACCAAGGGCATTGATCAAATCGCACAAAAAGCTCAAGAACTTGGAGTGCCCCTTCTCAGTCTAGCTAGACGAGCAAGCGCTCCGCTACAGGATTATGTTTTCCAAGCAGGCCTGACTCAACAACTTCAGGCATTTGAAATTGCCCACTATGCCATTCAAAAATTAGGGCTCAAAAAATTTGCCATTATTTATCCTAATGATAAATTAGGCATCGAGATTAGCCAAAGCTTTTGGAAGGCCACTGAATCCATGGGAGGAAAAATAGTAGGAATTGAACCCTATCACGCCGGAGAAACAGACTTTCGTCAGCCCATCGATAAATTATCAGGACTTTACTATCCCGAAGCCCGTCAACGCGAACTAAATTTACTTGCGAGAGAACGCGAAGCCAATCACATTATTAAAAGAACTAGAAAAACAGAACAATTTTATAATTTAAAACCGATTGTCGATTATGACGCTATATTTATTCCAGATGAGCCACAAGTCACTGGACAAATTCTTCCCACCTTTGCCTACCGCGACATAGAACATGTTCTATTTTTAGGAACCTCTTCATGGAATTCACCGGATTTTCTAGCTCGAACACAAAGCTATAGCGAAAACTCTATTTTTGTAGACGCTTTTTTTCCAGAAAGCTCCTCTCTGGTAGTTCAAAAATTCATTGAAAAATATAAAAATACTTTTGGACAAGCTCCTTCCTCGCTAGAAGCAATCGCTTATGACGCAGGACTTCTCATTGAAAACGCCATTCACTCGAGCAAAAATCCATCCCGAGCTGACATTAGAGATGCTTTGAGATCAAGTCGGAATATTTTAGGAGTCACAGGGACTCTTTCTTTTCAGGAGGGTCAATTTTTTAGAGATTTACCCGTCATCCAAGTCAAAAATGGCCGTTTTATAGAAGCTCAGTAAGGCAAATACTGCCGATTTTAAATTTCTTCGCCTCTGTCATACTAATAAAGAAAGACAATCTCTGAAAAAACGTCAGGAGGACTGATGGGTTTACGCTTCGATCCCATAGGCGGGGGTCAATTCAAGCAAGCCGTTCAACAGATTATTGAGGCTGAAGGCCAACCTATTAAGGCCCTTGAAGTTCGAAAAAATAAAGAAAATGCTCGTTTTAAATTATTTCAAGAATTTAAATCTAAGTTCTCGCCATTAGATAAATCTATTTCCGAACTTTCTAATTTTAGAAAATTTCGCGAAATGAAAGTTGACTTAGGCGATGGAAGTAATCTTGTCGGCATTACTTTAGATAAAGAACGAGCGGAACCGGGCCAATACACCCTAGAAGTGTTAGATCTCGCGACTCGGTCTGCAACTCTGTCCATTGGCGTCAGTGATCCTAACGAGCCTGCCCTCGGAATGGGTTTTATCACAATCAATCAAACGGATGGAAACTCTCATGAAATCTATGTAGATGATCAACAATCTAGCCTTTATGGAATTGCTAAACTGATCAATCAGCACACCAACTCACCTGTACGTGCGGCTGTCATTAAAGACGCTTCATCTACAGATGAACCTTGGAAACTTCTTCTTACTGGAAAAAAAGACGGTGCTCTCAATCAACTCGATATTCCAGAATTCTATTTTATGGATACAGATGTTTCTTTCTATATCGACGATGATAAAGACGCAAAAAATGCTGAATTCACAATAGATGGATTTGCAATTGAAGGAGCAAGTAATGACATTAATGAATTTCTTCCAGGAGTCAATCTTCACCTCAAACAAGCACATCCTGATCACCCTTTTACGATTACTATCTCTGCAGATAATCAGAAGATGACGGGTAAAATTAAGTCTTTAATTGATAACTTAAACCAAATTCTTCAGTTTATTGGAAAACAAAATGCAATCGATCAACATACCGATACTACAACTACTTTTGCAGGGGATACAAGCTTACAAACAATGGAATATCGCCTTAGAAATCTGATCCACCAATCATTCCCAGCTGGGGATCCTGATTCTGATGATTTTACTTTAATAACGATGAATCAGCTAGGAGTTGAATTCGATAAAGCAGGCACACTCCTCTTCAAAGAAGAAAAATTTAATAAAAGCTTAGAAGATAATTTTGATCACATTTCTGACGCAATCACTGGGCCGACTGGATTTATACAGCAAATTCGAGCCACAATTGACGGTTATACCCAAAGCAGCAATGGACTTCTAGCTGTCAAAGAACGTGGAATTCAGTCTAGAATTAAAGAAATTGATAATCAAATTGATCAAAAAACACGATTACTTGACAAGCGAAAAGAGGACTTAGTCAGTCAATACTCTCGATTAGAATCTACTCTTGGAAATCTACAAAGGCAACAGCAGTTTCTCAGTGCAAGCCTTCCTGGAGCTGGTAGTGGCGGCAATATCGTTTCTCAACTTCTAGGAGGTTAATAGCAAAACAAAAATATGGCTGGCAATCAAGGTGTAAATCAATATAAACAAATGGCAATTACAACTGCCAATCGCGGGCAGCTTCTCATTATGCTCTATGAGGCTGCAATACAAAACATTAAAAAGTCAATACTTGCTCTTGAGAAAAGAGACCTGGCCTCAAAAGGAAGCGCTATTGGAAAAGCCCATGACATCATTAATGAGCTTTTAAATACTTTAAATTTTGAAGTAGGTGGAAATATTGCTCAAGACTTAGAACGTCTGTACAATTTTATGACAGAGCAACTGATTAAAGCTAATCTAGAAAACTCGAAAGAACCACTTTTAGGAGTACAAAAATTACTTGAAACCCTGCTCAGCGCGTGGAAAGAAGCTGTCGAACAAGTGAATAAAAAGAAATAAAATGATTTTTCTAAAACTACTTAAAAATAAAAGCAAATGTTTAGAAAAATTCCTGAACGATTCAAAAATTTTTCTTTCCACCCTTGAAACCGGAGATTTATCTCAGTTGCAGAAATTTCAAAATCGAAGAGAATCTATTATTAAAGCTCTCAAATTTTATGACCATAAAATATCATCTTCGATAAATAGCCTCTCTGCCTCAGAAAAAACAGAAGAAC
>CAIYTD010000193.1 GCA_903928955.1 Oligoflexia bacterium
TGGCTTTTCATAAAACAATTTTATAGTAAAATATACAGTAGGCATTTTTTGTTTTATTCTCAGTCCTGTTTTAATTTAAAAAAGCCATATTTTACTGGAATCCGACAAACTCTAGTAACGACGGACATTGCCAGCGTCAGCCCAGATGGATGTGAACTGTGACGACACAGAGATTCCCTAACCGGCCCGAACAACAACACAAAAAACAAGAAAGTAAACAGGAAACCACTCGAAAAGACCTAAATTCAAGAAATCAGCAGCTAAACACCCGTAATGCTGAGATGGTTTACCTCACAACCGATTTAATAAACCTCTTATCGAGTATTGAGATTCCAATGATTATTGTTGGACTGAATCAACGTATTCGCTGCTTCACCCCCCAAGCAGAAAAACTTCTGAAACTAATACCCACTGATATTGAGCGCCCGATTGGTGACATCCAGCCTAACATCGGGATTCTTCATTTAGATGAAATAGTAAATGAAGTGATAAAATCCCTGACTTCATGGAATTCAGAGACCCAGGATCGCTCTGGCCTATGGAATCGACTCTTAGTGAAGCCTTATAGAAAGAGCGATGGAAAAATAGATGGTGCAATTGCTGAAAAGACACTGGAAGGAACCCTAGCTGAGATAGACAATGGCCAATGGAATATTCCAAAGCTCGTCTATGCTATTGAAATGACTCTCAACACAAGTACTGAGTTTCATGATTTGGAAATAGAATTCCAGCTACCCAGAGTCGGACCTAAATATTTAGTATCGAGTGCGAGAAGGATTCCCTTGCTAGAGTCAGAGTTAAACACTGTACTTCTTGTGATAGAGGACTGCACCCAAAGAATAGTGAGCGAACGGAATCTCAAAACATCCGAGGAAAAGTATCGTAATCTGATCTCAAATGCCTACGACGGAATGATAGTCGTCCGCAAGGATTCGACAATTGAGATTGCTAATCGGCAGATTGAATCGATGTTTGGATATTCTTCCGGCGAATTAGTAAATAAAAAATATGAAACTCTCATTCCTAAACGCAATCACTCGCTGGACGCTTATCATCACGACAAATACTTTGCCCATCCGACTTCAAGAAAAATGGACAGGGGGATTACTCTTTTTGGACGAAGAAAAGATGGCTCTCGAACAGGCAGTATCTGCCAATTTAGCCAAAGACGAGTTTTTAGCAACTCTATCACATGAACTGCGTACGCCACTTAACGCAATCCTTTTCTGGTCACAATTAATTGGCACAGGCAAGCTCAACGCTGAAAAAACAAAACAAGGAATTGAGACATTAGAACGCAATGCCAAGGCTCAAGGTCAATTGATTGATGATCTTTTAGATGTTTCAAGGATTCAGGTGGTTAAACTTAAAGTCACCCTTCAAAAAGTTGATCCTAGAAAAGTAATTGCCGCAATGAAGTCAGTCCAAATCGAAACAGCAATAGATGCTAGCGTAGGATTTATTTATGCTGATCCAGTACGGCTCCAACAAATTCTTTGAAATCTCATTAGCAATCCAGTTAAATTCTCGCCCCAAGACAGTAGAGTTTGCATTAAGCTAGAACCTGTCGCGCAGAGCTCTCCTAAAAGCATCCAAATTCAGATACATGACCAAGGAATGGGCATTGAATCAAAATTCATTCCGATTATTTTTGAGCGTTTTATCCAGGCGCATACTAAGGGTACACGCGCTTATCGCGGTTTAGGATTAGGCCTTGCGATTGTACGAGAGCTTGTAAAAATGCATGAAGGAACCACTAAAGTGGAGAGCCCTGGCAAGGGCAAGGGAGCTACTTTTATTGTTACCCTTCCGGTAAGTCCTTCAGCTAAAAAAGGTATTACTGCTGATGCTGAAGTAACCTTGCAAGGCTTAAAAATTTTGGTCATTGACGATGAGGCAAATTTAAGAGAATTCTTTAATATTATGCTTGAATTGTGGGGCGCAGAAGTCAAAACAGCCGGCTCCGCCAGACAAGCCCTAGCTCTCATCGAAGTCTTCGAACCTGATATTCTTGTCAGTGATATTGCAATGCCAGATAAAGACGGTTACTCCTTAATTAATAACGTGAGATCACTGAAATCCAAGTTTTGTAACACTCCTGCTCTCGCCCTCACTGCCTATGCTGGAAGAGAAGATGTTGAGCGTACAGGTCTGGCTGGCTTTCAAGCACACGTTACCAAACCAGTAGATGCAAAGAGCCTCGCCCTGACGATCGCTCAACTAGCTGGTCGCAAATGAATCAATACAAGCTCAAGAAACAGATTGAAAAAATTGGATCATTTGAATTTGAATTAGAGTGTCTAGATAATCTAGACGAGACCATCGACCAAGTATTTAAGCAACTTGAAAATCATAAAAACCCTAGAACACTAGAAGAGCTTTGCCCTTATTTCGGGGTAGTTTGGCCAGCTGCCCGCGCGCTCGCTGAGTACTTAGCTGATCTACCTGAGTCGAAAATCCGAGGAAAAACAGTTCTAGAACTCGGATGTGGACTCGCCCTTCCAAGTATCCTTGCCACAAAGCGGCTTGCACATGTAGTTGCAACCGATTTTCATCCTGAAGTATGGGGATTTTTAGAAAGTAATATTAAAATCAATCACATTCAAAACATCACTTACCGGAATATGAACTGGGAAAACAGAATAGAACCAGCAGTAAAAAATTTTGATTGGATCATAGGTAGCGATATTCTCTATGAATCTAGATACTCAGCCTCCCTCGCACTCAACCTCTCGAAACAAGTGAATCAAAACGGCCACGTAGTCATTGCCGATCCTGGAAGGCCGTATCTTCAAGATTTTGTAGATGCAATGAAAAATCAAGGCTTCGACTATCAAACTCAAACAAAAAAAGTCTCTCATCCACCTTTTTTTCAGGAAATTTTTATTTTAATATTTAACCGTAAAAAAGAGGATACTAAAAATGCAATTTAAACTATCAAAAATAACCTTTCTAGTGATCTTTTTTTTAAATCAAACCATTTGCCAAATTTCATTCACACAAGAACTATCTCCACTCCAAAGCATTCCAAGCTTAAATCTCTCGCAATACTTGGGAACTTGGTATGAAATTGCCCGATTTGAAAATACATTTCAAAAGGATTGCGATGAAGCAACCGCAGTTTATAGCTTAAATGAAGATGGAAAAATAAATGTCACGAACACCTGTAGACAATTTAAAAATGGTTCACTCACCCAAGTAACGGGTGTTGCAAAGGTTGAAGATCCCGTTTCCCATTCAAAACTAAAAGTAAATTTCGTTCCCTCTTGGCTACGATGGACCGGTATTGGCAATGGAGATTATTGGGTCATCGATATCGATCAAAAATACACCTACGCAGTCATAAGTGAACCCAAACGAAAATACCTATGGATTTTAAGTCGAACACCTACAATGGATCCTGTCGTTTACCAGAAAATTTTAACTTTTCTTGGCAACCAATCTTTCGATACTGCAAAATTGATTTTCGCAAGAAAGAACGCCATACAAAAACAGGACGTCAAGTGAAGCCCATGAAATGCACTCTTACAGGGACAACTATTTGACATTACGCACAATAAGAAGCAGAGTAATCACATTCATTACGGGGCGAGCATGGTTACTCAAGCACAAAAGAAAAAACTTTTTAGAGATCTCGATCGA
Source organism: Oligoflexia bacterium (assembly GCA_903928955.1). Classification (GTDB taxonomy): domain Bacteria; phylum Bdellovibrionota; class UBA1018; order UBA1018; family UBA1018; genus CAIYTD01. Next base: position 3,643 of record CAIYTD010000193.1, read on the forward strand.
GTGGATCCTGATTTTGCAAAAAAAATTGAACCCTTTCTCGAGGGACTCTATAAATACTATTTTCGGTGCGATCTCTCAGGCTGGGAAAACGTACCTGAAAGTAAGGCTATCTATGTAGGCAACCATAATGGCATGATCACCTTTGAAGTCTTAATGGTCTTTTACGCATGGTGGAAACGTTATGGGACTTCTAAAAGGGCCCTAGGACTAGCTCACAGTATCGCAATCGATCATCCTTTTTTTCGTTGGGTCACACCTCGTATTGGAGCAATTCCTGCGGATCCTGAAGTAGCATTAGAAGCACTTTCAAAAGACTACTCATTGCTCGTGTATCCTGGAGGTGAAAAAGAATCCTTTAGACCTTTTTCAGAGAGAAAAAAAATAGATTTCTACCAACGAAAAGGCTTCATTCGCCTGGCTCTCAAAGCAAAGGTTCCCATTATACCGGTTGTCAGCATTGGAGCTCACGAAAGCTATGTCATCCTTCACCGAGGGGAAGAACTCGCTGAAAAACTCGGGCTCAAGAAGAAATTTCGACTGCATGGCTTACCTATCACTTTTCGATCTCTTTTTTTTGCTTGGTGCGCGGCAACGGGTATTTTTACTTTTTTCCCCCTGCTACTGGCTCCCGCAGCATTTGCCTCCATTTTTGTACCTTTACCCGTCAAGATGGATTTTAAAATCTTGCCCCCAGTGGACGTCAACGCCATGTATAATTCTTCACTGACTGAAGAAGAAAATCTTCAGCAAATTTACGATCATATCCTCACACTGATGCAGAGCGTCCTGACCGAAGAATACTCCAAACGCAAGCTTCCCTTTTTCGGATAAAATTTTTTTCGGAAAGTGCATGTTTTTAGAAACTTCGTTGACATTAGTTCTGGATTAGACTACTTCTCTTTTTATCACATAGTGATAAAAGCCCTAATATGCGGGGGTGTAGTTGAGTTGGTTACAACGTCGCCCTGTCACGGCGAAGGTCGAGGGTTCGAGTCCCTTCACTCCCGCCAAACTAACCTCTAAAAGTTTAAGTTTTGGGAATAATAAACCCGGGCGGCTCTTCCCCGAAATGAGGGGCACGAATAGTTTTTGCTACTATTTAACTTCTAATTGCAAATACTCCATCCCACCCACAAAGCGCAATTACTCTTAGCCGGTAGTTTTTAAAATTTCTAAATCCATAGGCACGTCTTGATATCATTTCCATTTTTGAGGGGTTCCCAGGGACTTTCTAAAAGTTCATTCAGGTGCCATAATTTCTAAAGCCTTTCCTTGAACTACATCTTGGACTTGGACTCCGCGGACACCGCCGATAAATTGCCTGCAAGGCATGAGTAATTCCTTTCGCTAGAATTTAAGTTTCGCAACTCAATTGTAGCAAAAAATTATTCATGCCCCTCATTATGATGAAGAGCCTAAACCCTCGATAATAAGCGCGATTTTTAGGCGCTTCTAAAAAGCTTCTTACGCGCATAGTGCCTCGGTTTAAGCCAGGAAAGAATTTTAAGGCTACGGTTCAGAATAATCAGAGGTCCAAATTTCGGATCCAATATTTCTAGCGCAGACCGCAATCAGAGCGTCATTTGACTTCTTACTTGCTGGCCATCCTAAGTCGGAAAGGACTGAGCCAGTTTGTTTAAATTCTTCAAGTCCAGGGACAAGTATTCTTCTGTGTCGCTCAAAAGTGTCAATGACATCGTTAATGAGCTGATAGTTTTTTTTGGTATGAGCCCCCGAGAGGAGTTCCATTACAACAATGGAAGGTAAGAAAAGAATTCTATTTCTCGCTTCTTCTCTTAATTGATTATGAGATCCTCCTAATCAGTAGATCCAAAGTGAAGTATCCACCACAAGCGGCTTCATAAAATTTTAAAGTCAGGGAATTGACCAAAAATACTATCTATAGACGCTTGAATTTCAAAGTTTGCTAAAACTACATCAAGAGCACGATCAATTGCTTCAGTGTCAGTTTTTGTCCCTAAAGCACGACGAACACGACGAACTTTATCTCTATCAAGATTCATCGTAGTTCTTGTTTTTTTTATTCTGACTCCTGCAATTTGTCTCTGAAGCTTCATATGTATAAATTATACGCACTATGCATGCCAAGTCAAAACGCACCTGTCATTGGGTTTTCTTATGAATGTTATCTTTCCATCCTAAGCAAAATCGTCACCCGTACTGCCTTTAGCCCACTCTCGGGTAATTCGGCAGGTTAAATACGACTTAATAAAGCCATCAATATCGCCATCTAAAACTTTTTCAGCAGTCGGCATGACATATCCAGTTCGATGATCCTTCACCATCTTATAGGGATGAAGAACGTAAGAACGAATTTGGCTACCCCAAGTAATGTCTTTTTTTGTTTCTTCTATGACTGCTTGTTTTTTTCTCTCCTCTTCAAGATGACGCTCATAAAGTCGAGAGCGCAAAACCTTCATCGCCAAGTCTTTATTTTTAATTTGAGAGCGCTCCTGCTGACAAGCCACTACA
>CAIYTD010000194.1 GCA_903928955.1 Oligoflexia bacterium
CGATCTATACCAAAACATCAATTTCGCTTATTTTTTTTAAGATCCGCTCTCTACCTGATGAGAGACGACTAAACGGCTATTCTAGATTCCAATTGCTATTATCATGCTTAGAAAACTAGGCCTCTTTTGGCTCCAATTTTTTTCAAAAAAAGCAGTAAAAAAGGAATAATAAAATCTTTAGTCATTAGAATCTATTATTAAAACTACTCCCGGAGTGACACCAAGGACCAATCTAGACCAAATATCTCCATTGATCTTTTTCTCATCAATAACTTTAGCGAGGGGTAGACCAGAAACATTAAATACCACCATCCGATTTTCATAGAGCTGAAGAAGTCTATCTTTTTTCGGAAGCTGCTTTACAGAGGGAGAAATAGTATAAACGTCAGAATCTATATTTAAATCAGTAAATACAGACTCTACTTTTGGAACGAGCAAAGAATCATGATGTTCATCCACAACGTCCTGCAATGTCGCAACAATTAAGCTACTTTGAGGATTCACTTTCTGGCCTGGCCCTTTTTTAGCCCAATGCAGTATTTTACGATCAGAAATCCGACGAAGAATAATGGATCCCGAGTCTTCTGGAAAAACTTGATAGCGATGCAGGTACTCTAAGTGATTGCCAGCCTCATCTTGCGATACAACATCTAGAATCAAAGGATAATTTGGAATAGCATAAAACTGCTTCAAATGAAATCGCCCCTTTGAGCTGATATAAGCTGAAACAGTAGACTCTTTTGAATCTGGTGAAAAAAGCTGCACCTTGTACGGAACAGAAGGAGCTACTAGTTCTTCAGGATCTTCGTCCAATTCATTGAGCACTTTACCTTTCAAGTCATATTTTTGAATCTGAGATGCATCTAAAAACGTCGCTGATCCGATTAATACAGGTAGAGGAACCACGAGATGCCCAGCTATCGAAGGATTATCTAAGATAATAAAATGCGATCCAGGCTGTGCGTTCGGAAAGACAGCAAAAAATTCACCCTGCACAACAGCGCTATTACTAAATTTTAGATGAGAATCAAAATACTTAGGTTCATCAGCCCGTCCTGAGAACTGAACATGCCACCCCTCAGCTATTTTAAGAAATAAAATGCCTGCTGAGTTTTGCTGATGAAGCATTTGAAGTGAATTGTTATCCACTGAAAATACTGGAATAGACTCACGAGCTTGTCCGGCACTATTTTCCCAAAAAAGAGTAGGAAAAGGAGCTACCGCTTTTTGCCAACCGACACGCCGCCCATCTCTCGCTCGAAACTCGACAGATAATGATTTTTTCTGAACAGGACTAAAAGCAGGTCGATCAGGATCTAGTGCCGCTATAAATGGCGAATCAGTCAATTCTACAGAATGAGATTCAACAATGGAAATAGTTTCAGCAACAGCGCTAACGAAACCATGTGGGATCGATTCTTCAAGGCCCATAGCAGCTTTCAACATTCTTATATGACCTGATATCAATTGAAACTCAACCTGAGCCAAGCGAGGTCCCAAGCTTGCTAGTTCAGTACCCATTACCGCAGGAACTGGAGACAGGTAAAGCGCTAGGATGAATCGAGCAGTGAGAAATCGATGCATTTACGTGAACTTTCCTGGGTCAACACGCTCTTCTAGACCCAAATTTTTTGATGAGAGAAGAGCATTATTTCAACTATAATGCTCTCTCTCCCTTTTAACAAGTCATCCAGCGCTAACGACCACTAGATAGACTTTGACGAATAATCGAACGCTGAAGTTTAAGTTGATACTTCCTAAAGCGATACTCATCCAGTTCCGCCTCTTTCAGTACCTCTTCTGCAAGTAGCTGCGCTTTTTTTGCCCGCTTCAGATCAATTTCACCCTGCAATTCAAGAGTTTCAGCCATAATCTGAATTTCGCCATTTTTTACTTCAAAAAAACCCGATGAAAACACTCCCCAAACAGGATTTTTTCCTGCGGGATGGAAATTAAACAATCCCGGCTGAATAGTCCCAATCATAGCTGCATGCCCAGGCAAAATCTGAATTTGCCCTTCGCTACCCGGAAGAGTGAATTCATCTACAGGTATATTTTCAGCTAAACGCCTTTCGGGAGAAAGTATGGTCAGTTTTAACCCCTCACTCACAAGACCTCCTTAGCGAACTTGAATTTATCCCATTGTCTTGGCTTTTTCAATTGCATCCTCAATCGTACCTACCAGATAGAACGCTTGCTCTGGCAAATCGTCATGTTTGCCTTCAGTAATCTCTCGGAAAGCCCGAATAGTATCTTCAATTTTTACAAATTTTCCTTTAATTCCTGTAAATTGCTCCGCTACAAAGAAAGGCTGAGAGAGAAATCTCTGAATTTTTCTGGCTCTTGATACTAACAACTTATCTTCTTCAGACAATTCGTCCATCCCAAGAATTGCAATAATATCTTGAAGATCTTTATAGCGCTGCAAAACCGCCTGAACATCTCGTGCAACCCGATAATGCTCTTCACCCACAATGGCCGGATCCAGTACTCGAGAAGTCGACGCAAGTGGATCCACTGCTGGATAAATTCCCAGCTCCGAAATTTGCCTTGATAAATTTGTTGTCGCATCCAAATGAGCAAAAGTAGTAGCTGGAGCTGGATCCGTGTAATCATCTGCAGGAACGTAAATTGCCTGGATTGATGTAATAGAGCCTTTATTGGTAGAAGTAATGCGCTCCTGTAGTTCACCCATCTCAGTGGCTAAATTAGGCTGATAGCCTACTGCAGAAGGAATACGACCCAATAAAGCAGACACTTCAGAACCTGCTTGAGTAAATCGGAAAATATTATCAACAAACAAGAGAACATCTTGATTTTCTTCGTCTCGAAAATACTCAGCTACCGCTAATGCAGAAAGTGCGACTCGAGCACGTGCTCCAGGTGGTTCATTCATTTGGCCATAGACAAGAGCGGTTTTTTCAAGAACCCGAGACTCTTTCATTTCCATCCAAAGATCATTCCCTTCACGAGTTCTTTCGCCAACACCCGCAAATACAGAAAAGCCCCCATGCTGAGTGGCAATATTATTAATCAATTCCATAATAAGTACTGTTTTGCCAACACCAGCACCTCCAAATAATCCAATTTTCCCTCCTCGTGCATAAGGAGCTAAAAGATCCACAACCTTAATTCCAGTAAAAAAAGGTTGAATGTTCACAGATTGATCTTTAAAAAGTGGGGGTGGTCGATGAATAGAATAATATTTTTTTGCTAAAATCGGTCCTGCTTCATCAACAGGTTCACCAATTACATTCAGAATACGCCCTAATGTTTCGCGACCTACTGGCATTTGAATCTGATTTCCAGTATCCAGTGCAGGCTGCCCACGCACGAGGCCTTCCGTACTATCCATAGATACACAGCGGACTGTATTTTCTCCCAAATGCTGCGCAACCTCTAAAACTAAATTCCAATCAGTATCACCGTTAGTTGAGTTGGTTACACGAACTGCATGATAAATTGCAGGCAGCTGGCCAGATTCAAATTCAACATCGACAATAGGTCCAATGACTTGTTTGACTCGGCCTTGATTTGTTGCCTTAGCTGTTGCTGACATAACTCCATTCTCCTTCAAACAAATTAACCTTTCTGAGATTCGCTACCTGAGATAATCTCCAAAAGTTCCTTAGTAATTCCAGCTTGACGCTGCTTATTGAATTGCAACGTTAGCTTTCGGATCATTTCTCCGGCATTCTTTGTAGCATTCTCCATTGAAGACATTCTTGCCCCATGCTCTCCCGCCTGGGATTCCAATAGAATTCGAAATGCTTGAATGATAAAATTCTTTGTAAAGAGCTCCTGCAAGACTTCTTGACTACTTGGCTTTACAATACAATCATTCAATACACTAGAACGAGTCATCGAGTCCAATCGAGAAGCTCCTGCAGAAAGAGGTAAAAAATCTTCTACCACAACTGTTTGAGTTGTTGCATTTTTAAATTCATTATATATAAATTTAATTTCATCTACCTCGCCTCGAATATAGAGCGCGACTAGAGAATCTGCTAATTTTTTAGCTTTACCAAAGGTTACCTTGCCAGATAATTCTTGAAAATATGCTAAAATTTTTACTTTTCTATTTTTAAAAAAATCATGCCCTTTACGGCCCACACAAGCCAATTCAACAGATCCTGAGCTTTCGGAATATTGATTAATCCATTTCTGGCAAGCTTTCACAACATTTCCATTAAATCCACCACAAAGACCACGATCAGATGTAACTAAAACAAGAAGAATTTTTTTTCCGTGATCAAGAGACTGAATGCCCTCTACGCCCCTCATCAATGGATGTGTAACCGAAAGCGGCGTAACGGATGACAACTCCTGAATCAACTCAGAAATTTTCTTTGCATAAGGCCTCTGGCTTTGAATCGCTTCCTGAGCTCGACGCAGCTTTGCCGCTGACACCATTTTCATAGCACGAGTGGTCTGTTGAGTATTTTTTACAGTTCCAATCCGTTTTTTCAGATCTTTTATGCTTGGCATTTTGAATGGGCCTATCCTAACGCATTACTCAGCTACAAATACACTGTCAAATTCTTTAAGTGCTTGTTCGAGTTTTGATTTCAAACTATCTTCTATTTTACCCGTTGAAACAATATCCTTATAAACCTCTGGATATTTCCTATCCATAAAAACACTAAGTTGCACTTCATACTCGCCTAATGAAGGAATAGAATATTTATCTAAATAACCATGAGTGCCAGCAAAGAGAATCACTACTTGCCGCTCAACCGACATAGGAACATATTGACCTTGCTTTAAAATTTCAGTTAGCCTTTGCCCTCTTGCTAACTGCTTTTGAGTAGCAGAATCGAGATCACTCCCGAATTGCGCAAACGCTGCCTTTTCTCTGTACTGAGCAAGCTCTAAGCGTAAAGTGCCAGCAACTTGTTTCATTGCCTTAATTTGAGCACTTCCTCCCACTCGAGATACAGAAAGACCCACATTGACAGCAGGACGGACGCCCGAATAAAATAAATCTGTTTCTAAGAAAATTTGACCGTCTGTAATGGAAATGACATTTGTTGGAATATAGGCTGAAACATCGCCCGCTTGGGTCTCAATAATGGGAAGCGCTGTTAAGGAACCTCCTCCGAGTTGATCTGAAAGCTTAGCTGCACGCTCAAGTAATCGAGAATGGAGATAAAAAACATCCCCAGGATAAGCTTCGCGACCAGGAGATCTTCGTAATAAAAGAGAAAGTTGCCGATACGCTTGGGCTTGCTTGGTCAAATCATCATAAACAATGAGAGCGTGCTTTCCATGGTCCCTAAACCACTCGCCCATTGTGACTCCCGTGTAGGCAGATAAAAATTGAAGGGGAGCCTGCTCTGCAGCTGTAGCTGCGACAATAATCGTATGATCGAGTGCACCTTGAGCCCGAAGCTTATCCACCACTTGCGCTACAGTAGATTGCTTTTGACCAATAGCGACATAAATACAAAAAACGCCTCGGCCTTTTTGATTGATGATTGTATCCAATGCCACTGCCGTTTTTCCAGTTTGTCGATCTCCAATAATCAGTTCCCGTTGACCGCGTCCAATAGGGATCATAGAATCAATAGCCTTCAATCCCGTTTGAAGAGGCTCCTTCACTGACTGACGCGCAACGATACCAGGCGCTTTCACTTCCACTTTTCTGAAATTCTTAGCTCCGAGGGGACCTTTACCATCAATTGGAACTCCCAGCGCATTGACGACTCGTCCTAAAAGCTCTTCACCGACTGGCACTTGAACAATTTTATTTGTTCGCTTTACGATAGAACCTTCCTTGATCTGAGTATCGTCTCCTAAAATAACAATACCTACGCTCTCCTCTTCCAGGTTGAGCACCATGCCCGAAACGCCTCCCCCAAAATCAACCAGCTCACCTGCCATCGCTTTATCGAGACCATAAACTTTTGCAACTCCGTCTCCAACAGAAAGAACAGTCCCTGTTTCAGAAACGTCCAAACGTTTTTCAAAGCTTGAAAGTTGATTTTTTAAAATCTGCGTAACTTCTTCAGGACGAATTTGCATACCTTCCTCGAAACAAATATGCTCAATGACTTATGCATATGTGCTGGGCATCCCAGCCACAAAACAATCACGAAGCTTTTGAAGTTGAGAACGGAGGCTACCATCATAGGTAACTCCATTCACGGTGACTTTCATTCCTGCCAAAAGCGAAGGATCAGTGGAAACTTGAAATACCACTTTTTTCCCTAATTTCTGGCTAAATGCCTTGGCCAAAATGGCAATATCTTTTTCACTTAAAGGCTCTATAGAGACTAAGCGACCAGCCATTCTACCTTCTGCAGCCAAGCAAGCAGTGCGAAATGACTCAATCACTTCCCCTAAAAAGTCTAACCGCCCCTTTTTAACCAACAGTGAGAAGAAGCGAAAGAGTAAATCCGAGATTTCAAATTTTTTAGATAAAATTTCGATAACTTCCAGTTTTTCCTTTAAGGTAATCACAGGACTTAACAAAGCCAGTCGAACATCTTTGGATTCGCTTAAAAGCGAATGAAAAAATTCGAGCTGAACTTTATACTTTGTGAACTCATCGGAACAAGCGTTGTTCTCTCGAGCAGCTTCATATAATGCTTTTGCATAAGAACTAGCTATGCTCACTAAACAACCTCCACTTGCTGGAAAAATTCTTGTTGAACTCGCGATTGATCACTCTTCGTTAAGTCCTTAAGTATATTTTTTTCTACATTCGACAAAATTCGAACACTTAAATCTGAATAGAGCTCTCTACGAAGTTCAAAATAAAGTCCTTCTGCAGCATTTTTTGCGTCTGAAATAATTAATCCAGAACCCCGAGTGGCTTCTGCTATTATTTTTCGCTTCATTTGTGCAGTATCTTGCCTCGTCTGCTCCTTCAAGACAACAATTTCGCCATCAATTGTTTTTAATTGAGCTGAAAATTCATTGTATTGGCCTTGAGCATGGTTCAGCTGGTCACGAACAAAATAGATTTCATCTCGAATAGATACGTGTCGTTGAGCTACAAAATCTCGAATAGGTTTTTTCAACTTAATAAACAGAAAAAAAATGAGAATAATAAGATTAATACTGGGTGCAATGAGACTTTCCATCATCTTTTCCTTGCCAGTAATTGTTCCATTGCAGCATCCGATAAGGTAGCAAGATCACCTTCCAAATGCCTTTTTAGCTGTTCCCGCTGGAAATGAACGGATGCAATCGCATCCTGAGTAATTTTTTTAGCTGCTTCTCTAGCTTCTGCAAGAATTTTAGTCTCTTGCTTTTTAGCCTCTAATAGTGCCAAATTAAAACTTTTTTTAGCAGCGATCTGCTCTTCACCCAAAAGACGTTTATACTCATCAAACTTCGAGTGGGCCTGCGCCAATAGCTTTTCCGCAGCCTCCTTGTCTTCAACTGTTCTCTTATACCTTGCCTGAAATAATTTTAAGAAGGGCCGGAAATAAAGATTCGACAAAATAAAAAAGAGGACGCCAATAATAACGAACTCAATAAAAAAAGAATTGTCTAAGCCAAGCTGTTCAAGAAGTGCGCTCACGTCACGCTCCAACAAATCAAAGGCACATTGTTTCGGGAACTGTAGGAGCTGGCTAACACATTCCATGAGTAGCGGTCAATAAAATTCCTTTAAGTCATATTCGACCGAGCGGGTGTTGTAGGGGAATGTGCCATTTTGCTGCTGCCTTCGAAAATCACTCCCTCATCCACGCTTAAACTGGGGGTCAAAATATCCCCCCGAAATACAGCAGGACGATGAATTTCTACTCGGTGTTTAGCACGCAGACTTCCATTTACTTCCCCGCTAATAATAATGGTTCCTGCATCAATCTGGGCGTCTACTCGGGCGCCTTCTCCAATAATAAGAGTATCAGGAGTATAAATTTCTCCTCTAAAAATACCTCCTATCCGGACAGTTCCATTGAAACAAAGTTTTCCCTCAAACTCACAACCGTGGTCAATAACAGCCGTTACAAGAGAGTGGGTTACTGGTAAATTCAAATGATTCGATCGACTCATATCTTTTCAGTTTGCATGTCTTCTAAGATTCGATCAAGGTCCTGTCGTGTCGAATAGTGAATAACAATTTTTCCGCGGCTTTCTGTTCCTTTAATTTCTACTTTAGTCGACCAATATCTTGCTAATTCATAAGATAAATTATTTAAACGATGAGTAACTGGATTTTTTGCAGGAACTGGGCCTATTACCCCTCCCCCTGTTTCTAAAGCTGTTTTTTTCATCACTTCAATCAAGGATTCTGTTTCACGCACACTCAGTCGCTTTTCTATAATTTCAGCTCTCGCTCTCAATCGAAGCTCACTATCGTCTAAACTCAAAAGAGCTTTACCATGTCCAAAAGACAATACCTGTCTTTTTAAGTCTTCTAAAATAACTTCAGGAAGCCGCAAAAGACGCAGATAATTTGCAATACTCGCTCGATCCTTTCCAACTCGGTCGGCGACTTCTTCTTGAGTGAGTGAAAATTCCTGTAATAATTGAAAATAGGCTAAAGCTTCATCCACGCAATTTAAATTTTGTCTTTGTATGTTTTCAATAAGAGCTAATTCAAGAGTTTCACGATCTGTTGAACGGCGGATGACAACGGGAACTTGTTTCAATCCAGCTAATTTTGCAGCGCGCAACCTCCTTTCGCCTGCAATCAATTCAAATCCATCTTTTGAATTTTTTCGGACCAGCAAAGGTTGAATAATACCACTGGTTCGAATAGACTGGGCGAGCTCTTCGAGTGAAACCGGATCAAAATCTCGACGCGGCTGAAAATGATTTGCTTCGATATCTTCAATCGCAGCCATACTAATGCCTAAATGTCGACTATGATTGGACTCCGAAGAAGCTGGACTCACAGGTGTATGCGTCGATCCGCCCGAAGGGGGTTGAAGAGGGGGTAATAAAGATGCTAGGCCTTTGCCAAGTACAGTTTTCTGAGCCACGAAATCCTCCAGGATAGGTTTTAATTGTTTGCTTGAAGATCAGTTCGTAATGGAGAAGGACTGCGAGGTTCTATCGCTACTCCACCCACTCCTGCTGCTAATCTTTGAGCTTGTGTCATATAAACTTGATTCTGATTCTTAGATAAAACTTCTTTAGCCAAATTGAGATAAGCGAGACAACCTTTTGAATCGATATCATAAAGCAAAATAGGCTTCCCAAAACTCGAGCATTCACTCAACCGCACATTTCGAGGGACAACACTTTTAAAAACTTGTTCACCAAAATGAGTTCGAACTTCATGAACGACTTCATTAGCTAAATTATTGCGACTATCAAACATAGTAAGCACAATCCCTTCTTCGCCTAAGTTTGGATTTAGACTTTGTCGGACAAGTGAAACAGTATGTAAAAGCTGCGTCAAACCTTCTAAGGCAAAATACTCACACTGAAGGGGAACTAAAAAAGTATTTGCTGCAGTCAATGCATTAATGGTCAAAAGACCCAAAGAAGGCGGACAATCTATCAATATAAAATCATATTGATTTTGAATTTCAGCAATTGCAGCTTTTAATTTACCCTCTCTTGCAAATGCACCTACCAACTCAATTTCTGCCCCAGCAAGGTCACCGTTAGCAGGAGCTACGAACAAACACTCGATTTCAGTAGGTAAAATCACTTCCGATAGCCGCGCGTGTCCAATCAGCGCATGATAAACCGTACCTCGATCCCCGATGACTGCACGATCAATCCCAAAAGCTGAACTTGCGTTTCCTTGGGGATCAAAATCTAAAACAAGTGTTCTTTTTTCAGCCACAGCAAGAGAAGCTGCAAGATTAACGGTTGTTGTCGTCTTACCCACTCCGCCCTTTTGATTCGCAATTGCGATCACTTTACCCATGAATACTCCTTAAAATACCGCTCTAGGGACACCCTCAATAGGCGCCCCTAGTGGAAACGGTTGTGGTTGGTGTGGATAATCAAGCTTAGCCAAACTTTGGGTGCACATTGTGCGACTACCTTGTTCAAGACTAGTCGTGAATACCCATAGTGGCAAGAGGATTTTTATGAATATTCACTTTGAAATTTGGCCTATTTATTCAAGCAGGACCGAGTCAGGAGAATTATTTTTCTTATTTTGTTCTCTGGACCCACAGTATAAGCATGAATACTCTTTAAAATAAGCTCTTTTCTAAATTTGGTTTGATTAAATTCCTCCCACTCCGAATCCCATTTTGGACCTTTGAGTAAAATTAAATCGTTCCACGTAGAACTCCTTCTTAACCAAGAATAGATTCGTGAAATAGAACCAACTGCTCGAATCACGATCGAACTGACTTTTTTTTGTAAAAGAAACTCCTCTGCTCGACCAGAATAAACAGACACATCGAGGTCCAGCGCCAAAAATTGGACCGCGTGCTTAAGATATTCAGCCTTCCTCACTTCCGACTCAGCAAGAATCCACACCCCTTCTTCCACCAAGGCTGACAAAAGTCCCGGAATTCCAGCCCCCGATCCCAAATCCAGGGCAGGATATTTCACCCACCCAGTTTTTAAGAGCTCTCGAACGTCCTGTAAATGCCCAAAATAAAAATCAGAGGGTGAAAAAAGCCGGGTTAAATTTTGGGACCCATTTTCTTTCAAAAGCAGCCGATAGAAAGCCATCACTTTCGATTGAGCACTCTGAGTGAGTGGAAAAGGATCATTCTCTAGTAGTTGCTGAAGAATTTCAGACATCGAGTTCCCTCTTTGATTTTTGAGACTGCATTTTAAGATAAATCATCAAATGTGCTACTGCAGCAGGAGTCACTCCAGCCATACGAGAAACCTGTCCAATGGTTTCGGGGCGAGTCAACTTCAAGCGCCCTTTGACCTCATTTGAAAGCCCGGCTACCTCATTAAAATCCAGTGTAGAAGGCACCCGAAGCATCTCATTCTTTCTGACTCCCTCGAGCAGATCAAGATCCCTCCGAATATATCCTTCATATTTGACTTGGATTTCTACCTGCTCCCAAACATCGGAGGGTGCGTCTAAATTTTGCAAACCCAACTCGCAAAGGCCTTCCCAATTTACCTCAGGCCTTCGCAAAAATGCTTCTCCTGAAACACGGTCCTTGAGAGGACTCATTCCCTTTTCGGCCATCCAAGAAAGCGCACGTTCATCAGGAAGGATATAAAACTGGCTAAGTTCACTTTTACAGTTCTCTATTTCCTTTTTTTTCTGAATGAAAAAGGCGTACTGCTTCTCTGTTAGGAGTCCCAGCCGCCAGCCTTGCTCACTCAAACGCAAATCAGCATTATCCTCCCTTAAGAGAAGGCGATGCTCCGCTCTAGAAGTAAACATCCGATAGGGTTCATCTGCACCTTTGAGAACAAGATCATCAGCCAATACACCGATATACGCATCGGATCTTTGCAGGATGAAAGGATCTTTCTTCTGAACTAAAAGCGCAGCATTGATCCCAGCCATCAAACCCTGAGCACCTGCCTCTTCATATCCCGAAGTGCCATTAATTTGCCCGGCACAAAACAAGCCTGAAACATCCTGAGACTCAAATGTTGCCCGAAGCTGTCTCGCATCAATACAATCGTACTCAACTGCATACCCGTAGCGAATGAATTCTGCGTTTTCGAGACCCACAATAGAATGGACAAATTTTTCCTGAACATCTCTTGGCAAGCTCGTTGAAATTCCATTTACATACACTGAATCTGTGTTCAGTCCCTCTGGCTCTAGAAAAATCTGATGCCGCTCACGTTCCCGAAAACGCTTCACCTTATCCTCAATGGAAGGACAATATCTTGGACCTAGACCCTGAATCAGCCCAGTAAATAAGGGGGATCTGGAAAAATTCTCCTCGATAATATCATGCGTCTTTAGGTTCGTATAAGTAATGTGGCAATGGACTTGCGGAAGACAGGGAAATGGATCAGGTTTCGAATAAAAAGAAAAAGCAACGGGGTTCTCATCCCCAGCCTGTGCCTCCAAACAACTATAATCAATACTTTTCTGAGACAACCGAGGAGGTGTGCCCGTCTTCAGTCTCCCTAAGCGAAATCCGAGTCGAGCAAGACTTCCACTTAACCCTAAAGCAGACGGATCCCCAAATCTTCCTCCTTCTGTTTGCTCGAGCCCCGTAAACATCAGCCCTTTTAAAAAAGTCCCCGAAGTTACGACTACCGACCGACATCCGATAAGACTTCCATCCTTGAGCCTGACGCCTGAAACGTGCCTCCCACCTGCCACATAATCGGTCACGATTTCATCAACTTCAGCAGTCATGATCTGAAGACCCGGTGTGCGTGCAAGCCATTCCTGCATCCTTTTTTCATACAGTGCTCGATCACATTGAGCTCGAGAAGACCGAACAGCAGGGCCTTTGCTCCCATTGAGCCTCCGGTATTGTATCGCCGTTTGATCCGTAATGATGGCCATAATGCCCCCTAGAGCATCTACTTCCTTAATCAGCTGGCCCTTAGCAAGTCCTCCCATGGCCGGATTACAGGACATTGCTCCAATGCGATGAGCGTCCAACGTAACTAAAACGGTAGAACAACCCATTCGAGCGGCAGCCGAAGCTGCTTCACAGCCTGCATGACCTCCCCCTATAACAACAATATCAAAGTCTTTCATGATGTCCGATTGATACCATTGGGTATTCCTTCTCGTCAATCGCTCATCTCAGGAGATGAAAGAAGACATTCCATCGCCAGAATATAAGACTGTAAGCCTAATCCTGAAATTTGCTTTAAACAAACAGCTTCTAAAACTGAAACCTTTCTAAATTCTTCTCGTTTATAAATATCGCTCAAATGAACTTCAATTGTTGGTATTGAAATACTCGAAATAGCATCTCTAATCGCATAGGAATAATGAGTATAAGCGGCAGGATTAAAAACAATTCCATCTGCCCACTTCCTATATTTATGCAGTAAATCGATCAATACCCCTTCGGAATTAGACTGATGAATTCTTAATTGAATACCTTTTTTTTTACCAAAAGAGCGCAATTTTTGATTAAGCTGGATTAATGTCATAGAACCATAAACAGAAGGCTCCCGCTCACCCAATAAATTCAAATTAGGACCATGCAGCACCAAGATATTTTTCAAAACTGAGACCCCAATATGAGTAACTTGTAGGCAGACTGCAGGTCTTTATATGTAATACCAGAAAGAGAAACCGCTTGCCCCAAATTTTTCAATAAAACAAAATGAATTTTACCCTCCCTAGCCTTCTTGTCTTGAGTCATCGATTTAAAAAATTCTGGAAAAATAATATTTTCAGGAAGGGGTGGCACATGAAGTTGAGATAAAAAGAAATCGACTTCTTCGCGTATTGGAGAAGGGAGTATTTTTTTTACATGAGACAAAGCGAGTGCAAAACGCATCCCCCAAATAACCGCCTCACCATGCTGAAATCTTCGGTATTGCGTCTTGGACTCTAATGCATGACCAAAGGTATGTCCAAAATTCAAAGCCTCACGAATGCCTGTTCGGTCCAATGCATCTTTTCTGACTATTTTAGCTTTCCATTGAAGACATTTTTGAATAGCTAAACTTAAAACTGCTGGTTCTAAATTTAGAATCTGATCAGAATTTTTTTTTAAAAACTGAAAAAATTTTGGATCAAAAATTAACCCATATTTGATCATCTCACCAAAACCTGAGAGAATATCCCGAGGACCTAAGGTATTTAAAAATGCTGTGTCACAAATCACAAGCGAAGGCTGATGGAAAGTGCCAATCAAATTTTTTCCTTTGAGATGATTGATACCCGTTTTTCCGCCAACGGAGCTATCGACTTGAGCCAATAGTGTAGTAGGAACTCCCACCCAAGGAATTCCCCTTAAATAGGTAGAAGCTATAAATCCGGCCGCATCTCCGATTGTGCCGCCCCCCAATGCGAACAATACAGAATCTCGATCGGCTTTCCCGCGCACGAGCCGATCATAAAGAGGATAAATAGAATGAAAGTCTTTTAATTGCTCTCCCGCATGAACAGAAATTTCAGAAATTTCCCACCCACTCCGCTGAAGTGCAGTGATTAACATTTCTCGAGGCGCTCTTAATTTTTGATCCACCAAAATAAAAGCCCGTTTCGAAGGCTGATCCAGGAGCCATTTTCCTATGTGAGCCACTGCTCCAGCCCCAATATGAACTGAATGAGAATTTGACCCACATTCAACAAGTAATTTTTTGAAGTTCGACATAAAAACTTTATTTCACTTTTTGAACAATTTGTTGAGCTATTTCTTCAGGAGAATAAAAGTCAGTATCCAACCTCATGTCAAATGGACTATCACTCTCTTCCCGTTGCTGAAGAAGATCCAAAATTTTTGACTTTTGAATATTCCAATCATCTGTTTCAAAAA
>CAIYTD010000195.1 GCA_903928955.1 Oligoflexia bacterium
CCCCCCCCCCCCCCCCCCGGAGAGATGCAAATCAGAAAAATTCTAACTGGATCGGTCGTACTTTACGCTTTCTGGGCTGTTCGATTCGTTTTTGGTTCTGTTTCAGTGACCCTTCTTCATACAAACGATTTGCACTCTCACTTTCGAGAAGAAAAAGGACCCCTTGGGCTGGGAGGAGTGGCTCGTCTGAAAACGGAAATTATGAAGCTGAGAAAGGAAATTCCTAATACCTTACTAGTCGATGCAGGGGATTGGTCAGAAGGGAATATTTATTATACAGAGGGCGCTGGAGAAGAAAGCCTGCGGATGATGGATCATCTTGGATTTGATGTTGCAGTTGTAGGTAATCATGATTGGCTCAACGGCCCCGATCACCTTCTGGATACCTTCGAAAAAGTAAATCCCACGATCTCGTTTATATCTTCTAACCTCCTAGCTGACCACTATAGTCGCATGGATGAATTTCATAAGTGGATTCTTCCCTATGTGGTTCGTCAAATCGATGGAGCCAAAATAGCTTTTATTGGTGTCTCTACTTTTGAATATATTTATGACAAATTCATTAATCCTATAGAAATCCAGAGCCCTTATGAAATAGTTAAAACTCTATCTGAGCAACTCAAAGCAGAAGGAGATGCTGTAGTTGTTATCTCTCACAATTCTATTGCTACAAATAAAAAAATTCTTCAACAAGCTCCATCAGTAGATTTACTCATTAGCGGTCATGAACACGTTAAATTAACAAAACCTATCCTAGTGGCACGAAATAATAGCTCCCCTGCTTGGCTTGTAGAAGCCGAATGTTGGGGTAAATATTTAGGTAGAGTAGACTTACGAATAAATTCTGGTCAAGTTGAACTACTCGATGATCACTTAATTCAAATAGATTCACGCATTCCAGAAGATCCAGAGACATTATCTAAAATTAAATCTCTAGAAGAGACTATAGAAAAACACTTAGGTCCTGTTTTTCAAGATGTCGTTGGAGAAACTAAAATCGCTTTAAACCTGAATACCTTGGAAAACGGTATGGGAGATATTGTCACAGATGCCTATCTAAAAAAATCGCATGCAGATTTTTCACTAGAAGTGAGTAAATTTATAACTTCAGGAATAAGTAGAGGCGTTATTCATTCAGCAGATCTCTTTAATGCAGTTCCATCTATCTACAGTGCGACTAACCACAAGACTTGGACTTTAAAAACTATTCCCATCTCAGGAAGGCATTTAAAATGGGCCCTCTATCTCATTTTTGCTACGAATAAGCTTCTATCTTACGGAATGACAAATATTTCGGGATTAACTTTTGCTTTTGATCCTCTATTTCTATCGCAATCTTTCGATGCTATTCGTTCTATGGGATCCTTGTCAGATTACTTTTTGGAAGACGAGCAGCGAACTTACAACTCTATTGGGAGTTTAACAGTTTTACAAGATATTCGAATTCAAGGACAGCCATTGGATCTCAATAAGCAGTATTCTATGGCTACAGGAGGGGGTGTTATTGAAGCAATAGACTTTATAGATAAGCGAATATGGAATATGATCTCTTTAGATCAATTAAAAGATACTGGAATTGAAAATTGGCTAGTTTTAAAGGACTATTTGCAAAGTCAAAGTCCGCTCGATTCTAGCAAACTGATTCTAGGAAATCGAATACGTACGGTTGCATCCGATCTTGGTCTAGATTCAGATAGCATAGGATTAAAGAATAAACTTTCTGAAATCAGTGTTCGAGTGAAAAACTATGGATTACAAGATTCAAGTTTAGGCGCAAAACTGATGATTTCTCTTAATAAAAATGGAAGAAATACAAATATTGATCCTGATTACGTTCAGATAGGCTCTGAGGATTCTATTCCTATTTTAGGTCCTGGCGCAGAGTATGTCAGTAAATGGTCTGTTGAACTCCCTAAAAAATCGGAATTATTCTCCATAACTGCAAAACTAAATGGTGTAACCACAGAAGTGAATCATACAAATGATGAGATCACTCAATGGTTTTAATTTTAGCAACGAATGCGACGTCATTATTTTTTGAGTCAATCATTAGTTCTAGGGGTTGAACAGAAACGAGTTGATTGCGTTCAATGATACTCGTAGGAGGAATCAAAACTTTCAAATAATGAGGAGAATATCCTGACATCCAGGAAGAGGATTCCCCTTTTTTTTCTATGAGGACATCATCTATTGTTTTTTTTTCTAAAGAACTTTGAGTGAGAATAGATTGAAAATACTGAGTTTGCCTATTGAGACTAAAAGCATTTAATGCTTGGGTGCGTTTCACACGAACAGATTGCGGTACTGAATGAGGTAATCGGGTAGCAGGTGTATCCGAGCGTTCACTATAGGGAAAAACATGAAGTCGAGTCCACGATAATTTCGATAATGCTTCTAAGCCCCATTGAAATTCTTTCTCTGTTTCACCCGGAAACCCAGTAATGATATCCATTCCGACAAAAGCATTTCCAATAGAGGTTTTAATTTGTTTAATTTGTTCTAAGCAGTGTTGAATGGTTTCAAAGTTATATTTTCGCTTCATGAGTTTGAGAATTCTACTATGAGGGCTTTGAAGAGAGATATGTAAATGGGGGCAAAATCGAGGTTCTTGCTCCATTAATAAAAGTATTTCTGGTGTTACTTCACTGGGATCAAGAGAACTAATTCGAAGTCTTTCTAAATCAGTTTCTTGGAAGATTTTTTTTAAAAGAGTTTCGAGTTCTGGTTTAGAATTCCAATCTTGTCCATAATCCCCAATATTAGTACCAGTAAGAATAACTTCTCGAACGCCTTGAGTGACAAGTTGATTAAGTTGATTAATGATTTCTTGAAGTTGAATGCTTCGACTCGGGCCTCTTCCATATGGAATAATGCAATAAGTGCAAAAGGAATTACAACCTTCTTGAATTTTTAAAAATGAGCGTGTTTTATCTGAATGACCTTTTAATTGAGTGGGTGGTGTAAAAAAAGAACCATTGGCTGCAGGCCATTCACGGTCTAAGGGGTGTTTTGAGAGGATTGAATCGTAAGTTTTAACAGTACCTAGTATTTTTTCTGGAGGGTTGTTTGAATGAGAAGGATTTAGGATATGCGAATTTAAATCAAAAATAAGCCGAACAAGGTCGTGTTTGTTTTGATTTCCAACCACATAACTTACACCCGGAGAATCTGCCCACAATTTTGGATTCACCTCAGCGCCACACCCAGTAACTACTATTTTTGCTTCCGGATTTTCCCTAGCCAGCTTTGCCGCCATTTTGCGACCCTGCTTATCCGCCTCATTCGTTACAGTACAGGTATTGATAATACAAAGGAGGACAGCTTCTTTTTTCTCTGACTTTTCCAGACCTTCACAAGGAATCCAATTTCTTGCTTGAAGATCCGCTTCCATTCTTTGACTGTCATAAAGATTTGCTTTGCAACCAAAGTTTTTAAGAATATACCGGCTCACATCAAGCTCCTCTGGAGCTAGACTTGGAATGCATTTCAGCAGGAGCGCCTATCTTATCAATAAATGCCCCTCCGAATGTTTCATCTCCTTCATAGAATACAATAGCCTGTCCTGGAGTAATAGCTCTTTGAGGCTCATCAAATTCAACATGGATCCGATTGGCTTCAAAACAAGTGACGCGACAGGATGCCTCCTCATGACGAGACCGGATTCGTGCCTTGCAGCGAATACTATGAAGCTGATCTACAGGACGAATCCAATTGACCTGAGAAGCCATAAGTTCAGTATTCAAGAGATATTTCTCAGGACCTACAATGAGTGCATGCTGAACGGAATCAAACCCAACAACAAAATATTGGTCTGGATTTTTTACCTGAATCTGAAACCCTTTGCGCTGTCCGATAGTATAACGATGCAAGCCTTCGTGCTGACCTACAATCGCTCCTTCCGTGGTTCGAATCAATCCAACAGGACGTAGAAGTGGGGCAACTCTTTGATCAATAAAAGCCTTATATCCTTCTTGTCCAATAAAACAGATCTCTTGACTATCAGGCTTTTGAGCTACAGCTAAATCATAACCCTCGGCTAGTTTGCGAGCCATCATTTTGGTCATTCCTCCTAAGGGCATTAAAGTCCTTCGAAGTGCCTTTTGTGTTAAACCAAATAAAAAATAAGTTTGATCTTTATGCTGGTCCACCGCTTTATGAAGGTGCGCGATTTGAGCCATCTCATCTTGAACCACTTGAGCATAGTGTCCCGTTGCTATCCAATCGCAACCTAACTCATCCGCTTTTTGAAAAAGGTAATTAAATTTAATCTGATTATTACATTGAACGCAGGGATTGGGTGTTCGATTTTGTAAATATTCATGAACAAAATAATCTACCACTTGGTCTTTAAAAACATCTTGAGCATTGATCACGTAATAGGGAATATCTATTTTATCACACACTCGACGCGCGTCATTCGAATCAATCAATGAGCAACAGCGCCCCCCAAACCGCTCTAAATTGGCCGAGCCCTGATCCCATAACTGCATATGAACGCCAATCACCTCATGACCTTGACTTTTCAAAAGTGCAGCGGTCACTGAACTATCTACGCCCCCGCTCATAGCTACTAAAATTTTCTTTCTTTCTACTTCAGAAATCACTTCTGCTCCTATTTGATCCTCTCACTCTGGATACTACTTTTTCTAATGTTATGACAAAACCTTCGAGAAGCTCCCACGCAAGCTCATCCGTTAAAGATACCCGAATAGCTGCCATGGATTGCATCCGAGTCCGGCCCATAGCTAAAAGGACATGCGAAGGTTCTAATACACCACTTGAACACGCTGATCCAGAACTCACTGAATAACCGGCTAAATCGAGAGCCATAACCAAACCATCACCCTCTACCCCTTCAAAATTTAAATTGAGGGTATTGGCAATACGATCTGCACCTTGTCCATTCACTTCGGTTCCTGGAATTCGCTCACAAATAACCTTTTCAAGGCGATCTCGCAATCGAGCAACTCGAACAGACCAAGAAAGGGGCTCGAGTGAACGAGCGGCTGCACCACAAGCAATGATACCTAAAAGATTCTCTGTTCCGCCCCGCCTTCCTTTTTCTTGCTTTCCTAATAATACGGCCGATGTAACCTGCCCAGGTGCTAGCCAAAGTCCACCTGTACCTGCTATACCTCCAATTTTATGGCCCGAAAAAGTAACCCACTGTGCCCCTAATGTCTCTAAATCAATAGGCAACTTTCCCCAAGCTTGGGCTGCATCGACATGCAAGGGAATTCCTTTGAGTTGTGTAAGTTCTGAGAACTTTTGAATCGGAGTGATGACTCCCGTTTCATTATTGACCCAAAGCACACTCACTAATGCAGTCTCAGGCCGCATCAATGAGGCTAAATTTTCAACTTGAGGAATTCCTTCTGGGCTGACTGGAAGCAAAGTAACGGATCCTCCATGCTGCTCAAGCCAACTCACCATTTGTCGGTTCGAATCATGTTCCACTGCTGTTGTGATCCAGTGAGGTTTCTTATGAAGTATCAGATGCGATTCTAAAACAGATCGAACGGATAACTGGTTTGCTTCTGTCCCAGAGGACGTAAAAAGGAACTGTTCAGGATCTATTCTTTCACCCAAGGATCGAACAATTTGTTCTCTCGCCTCAGCCATGGCACGCTTTGCAATACGGCCATGAGAATGAATACTAGAAGGATTAGCAATAATACCGCCATTTCCCTTTAAAAAAGGGAGAAGCGCCTCGGTTACTTCTAAACGAAGAGGCGCTCCAGCGTTTGAATCAAGATAAATCCCGGATCTTACTAACATGAGGCTGCACGCCGGGAGCTTGTAAACTACTTACACCAAGGATAGCTTCAGAATCTACAGTCACATTTTCTGGAAGATCTTGTGTACCTCGAGCCTTTCGAATTAAATCCCCAACTGAGGTAGTGGTTAAATATTCTTGCATGATTAAACCAAGATTCTCAAAATAAGTCTTAGTTAAAATAAACTCAACTGTATCACTTCTAAGATCACCAGAACCTACCAAATCACGAGCAGGATTAATGTTCTCACCTACGCTTAATAATACATCTTTTACTGAAATCTCATCCATAGAACGCGAAAGAACATACCCTCCGCCTGGACCACGCACACTCTTTACAACTAAACCTTTGCGGAGTCGGCGAAAAAGTTGCTCCAAATAGTGGAGTGAAATACTTTGACGTTCTGAAATTTCCTGAAGACGAACTGGCCTCCCATTGGAGTTAAATGTCAGATCTAAAATTGCCCGGACGGCATATCTTCCTTTTGAAGTTAAACGCATGCTTGATTTCTCCCTTTTCCTCTCACAAATCCTAATCTGAGCGCTACCATGTCATATCTTACGCGTCAACTACTAAACCGTTAATTCCTAGCTTTTTAGTTTTTTTATTAAATCCCCTCATATTAAAATCCGATAAAAGAGTGAGGAACAATTATTTTTCATGTCAGACACTAAAAAAAATTCTGATTCAACAAAAACAGCTGAACTGAACGAAATTTCATCGCTTCAAATTACCTCCATGCCGAGTGTTACAAAACTTTTAAATCGAAAATCTACTGCAACCCCAACGGAGATCAAACTAGATCTTTCGCCCCCACCCACTCCCACCCCACCATTAAAAGCGAAACCATTAGAAGAAAAATTATCGCATGGCACCGAAATATCAATTGACTTCGAACAGCCTATTGAGGTTGAAACAACTCGGCATCCTCCTCCTCCTTCTTCACTAAAAATTCAACCGACTACGCGTAAGCCCCCCCCACCTCTTCAAAAGTTAATTGAATGGGACTTAAAAAGCCTTAAGTCAGCTAAAGATCCCCTCGGACACGGTATTTCACTGCTTTTTGAGAAAGGAACTAAAAGCATATTATTTCTTTCTCCTTCTGAGCCTCCTCATTTTATCAGTACTGCCACCGTCCTCCCTCCTTCAAATAAGTTAGCGATCTGGACAGGTTTAAAATGGGATCCCACCCTACTTCCAGAAGTATGGAACCAAATGATTCAAGCTGGCTTCATCGAGCTCACTCCCCCTGGAACTGTCACTTTACAAACGAGTCATCGGAATGTCATGCGTGCCGTATTTGGAATCTCATCGAGCGAATTCCTCCTTTTGATACGAGTAGGCGCTGCCAAAGAGACACGTGGAATTCTGGTCGTTGTTTCGACCAAAAGTCTTCAAACTGAACTTAAAAGTACACTCGAGTTCTTTCAAGCGTTACCTCCACATTAAAGGCTTCATAAATCGAGATTTTTGTGATCAAAATGATTCTCATGCTAAGATCGATGAGAATTTGTTCCAGTGCTGAAATGAGAGAGTTAGACCAAGTTGCCGAACGGGATTATGGAATCGATGCATTTCTCCTAATGGAAAATGCTGGCAGGGCTGCTGCCCAAATTATTTTAGAAAGATTTCCCCACGCAGGTCGCACTACTGAAATTCTAGTTTTTGCAGGCAAGGGGAATAATGCGGGTGACGCATTTGTTGTGGCTCGCCGCCTCTTATGTTTAGAACGAAAAGTAAGAGTTTTTCATATTCAAAACGAATC
>CAIYTD010000196.1 GCA_903928955.1 Oligoflexia bacterium
GGCTTTATTTTCAATGATTGTGCCATCGCTAAGAACTGCCGAGGTTTTAAGTCCTAAATCGATGCCCACTTCTTCCATTTGATGATTGCTATCGATCTTAGGGACTTCACAAGCAAGATTCTTTCGAAACCCACCCGTGCTTTGAATTATATCTCCTGCTTCTGGGTTTGCCATTAAAAAGGACTGAAGTTCTTTCAAGGAGTCATCCGGTAAATAATTGGCAATATACCTAGTGAACGATGGAGCTTCAATAAAGACCATAACTGACTATACGTTATTAACGTATAGTCAGTTAAACTTATTTTTAGTCTGCTCAATAGACTAATGAGCTAAGTACATCCATAAAGGAATGGAAATGAGTTTAAAATGGATTAAAAGTGACTCCTCGGAACAGAGGACTATGGATTGCTACCGAAGCCTCAATATTCTGGCGCACGCACAACTCGATGAAATAGATATTGGAAGCCTTTGTGGGGGACAAGGGATCTGCAAAGGAGATCGAGTTCAGACGCGCCCTGAGCAACGTTCCTTGTTTTCTCCCCCTACCGCAGCAGAACTGAAATATTTCAGTGAGGACGAAATCAAAAAAGGCTGGCGCCTGGCATGCCAATGCTGGCCGACCTCAGATGAATCTGAAGATCAGCCTGAAATGGAAATTTTTCATTCCTTCCCTTCACAGCGTTTATGAATAAAATATTCCACTTCTTTTTGCCTTTCCGTCAAAGACTCCCCGTTTACAGGAGTTTCGAATGAAAGCAAATAGGAAATTTTCTTAAAAGATTTAAATTTACCCTGACCGATTCTGTTACGAGAATTTTTACACGCAAGGAGGGTGATTTCCTCAAACTCCTTCATCAGTGCGAATGGATAGGGAGTATGTCCCGTCGAAGAAAACAAATGAGGCGCTTCCGAAGAGAGAAGGGCCAAAACAGATTTTTCTTCTGCAAGCTTGACTTGTAATTCACTGTACCAATCACCCACTCGATAAAAATCACTTCGAATTTTCTCCCGGTCTACTTGCTGACCGATCGAAGGGCTAAGTGAATGCAGATACCCCTGGCACCTTGACAGAGGAATTCCAAGCCGACTTACCAGTTGAACTGCTACCTGACATTCCATGAAAACAGCATCTACCTCTCCTCCTTCACCATCAATTGCTCCTAAAATATAATTGCCAACAGAAAGCAGCGGATTATAAGGATCAAAATTAGGGCGCGAAGTTGCGTGAACCAATTCATGAGCGAGATCGAGAACAACCTCCCCTACAGACTGATCCCGCCTCAAATAAATCATGACCTGCCGTTCTCTCTCTTCGCTTTCTGTTTTTGGATTATAGTGACGGGTGAGGACTGTATCTGTCCGAGAAGCATCTGACCACTTAAAGTTCTCCATCAAGCGCTCCAGACTTTCTGTTTTCCAAATTAAAAATGCTTTTTGTATGAGAGTATTTCCCAACGGCACCAAACGTAAAGTTTGAACCACATGTATCATTTGCTCATCTTGAGCCCAGCACTCTGTATCCAGAAAAAGAGTAATCAAAATCACTAAAACAATCTTGAGGCCAGTCATACTCAGGCGTATCGGTTCATCCACGCCCATTCTCGACTCGGTCACCTCAAGGCCCATCAAAACTGACACACCTGCCTAAAAGTTAAGCATTAATTCTTCAACCTACTTCACTCTTAATGCACGTAACCTATCGATACTAAATAGTTTTTCAATAACACTTTCAGGCACACTGCTTGCTTTACCTGTTCTTAAGGTAAAATCTCTATGCGTCGTTTAGTGAACCCATGGCTCATTTCTATTGCAATCGTAGGAAATATTCCTGCCTTAGCCTTTTATTCTCCACAGGAACTCAAGATTAAAAACTGGGGCCTCACGAACACACAAGAAAAATCTCACATTCAAGCCCTGGATGCATGGAAAATTGAAGAAGGAAATAGAAATATTATTATTGCAGTTATTGATACAGGAATTGATCCCCACCATAAAGCACTTGCAAGCAATATCTGGCATGATCCTTCAAAAAAAGGTCTTGATGTTTTTGGCTGGAACTTTGTTTCTAACCGACCCAATCCCACAGATCAAAATGGACACGGCACACACGTGGCAGGAATTATTGGGGCCATTGCAGATCCAGATACAGGAGTAAGCGGAGTTGCTCATCGGGTATCCATTATGTCAGTAAAATATTACTCAGAAAATAACACTGGATCAGCTAATTTAAAAAACACTATTCAAGGCATCCGATATGCGATTAAACATGGCGCACGGATCATTAATTACAGCGGAGGCGGACCCGAATTTTCGCAAGAAGAATACTTAGCGATTAAGGAAGCAGAATCTAAAAAAATTCTTTTTGTCTCTGCAGCAGGAAATGAGCATCAAAATACAGATCAATCCGAAAATTTTTACTACCCTTCTGCGTATCACCTCAGCAATATTATTTCGGTAGCTGCGACAGATATCCATAACAACTTATTGGCCTCTTCTAACTGGGGAAAAAGAAGTGTCGATGTTGCTGCTCCCGGAGAAAATATCTTTAGCACTCTTCCCAATGATAAATTTGGATATATGTCAGGCACATCACAAGCAACTGCCTTTGTAACAGGACTTGCGGCCCTGCTCTTATCTCAAAATCCTGAATTAACCCCTCAGCAGCTAAAACAACTTGTCCTTGCATCAGTCGACCGGTTACCTCAACTTCAAAATAAAATTGCAAGCGGAGGACGAGTCAACGCTTATCAAGCACTTTTAGCACTTAAAAACAAACGAATGAGAACTACAAAACCAGAATGGGTTGCCGAAATACGTTCTATTGACTACAGTGGCTCCACCTATGAAACCTTCTTGGATGACCTTCCTTTCGGTCGTTCTTATTTCTTTAGCAGCTCCCCCGCATGATGCCTGGCCATTGATTTGGATCTGCTTGATTCCTTGGTTTATTGCATTAAAACGGGCACCTACAGCTAGAAAAGCTGCTATTCAAGGATTCTGGCTCAGCTATCTCCTCTCGAACGGAATTTTCTGGTGGGTCGCTTCCGTCCTCACTGAGTTCGGAAATCTCAAATGGCCTATAGGATTTCTAGGACTTCAACTCTTTGCCCTCTTTGGCCAACCTCACTGGATCGCTTTTGCATGGATCGCTAAGAAAATAGAACAAAGAAAGATTTTTGAAAAAAACAGTACCCCACTCAGCACCATCGGAATCGGATTTTCCATTGCTTTCCTTTACACGGGCTTAGACTGGATTTGTCCAAAACTCTTTCTGGATACTTTGGGAGATGTCTTTTACAAAGCTCGACATCTTCGCCAAGTAGCAGATTTAGGAGGGCCTTTCCTGCTCACTTTCCTACTTTTTTTAGTAAATGATGCTTTGTGGCAAAATTTAAAAATCCGAAAGCTCAAACTGCAGCCCGCATTAGCCGTGGCACTCAGTCTAGTACTCATGGGATGGACTTATGGATATTTCCGATATGAAACCTTTCAAAAACTCCAGTCCCAAAACCATACAGGCGTTCAAGTTGCTGCCATCCAAGGTAATATTGGTGATTTCGAAAAAATTTCATCAGAACAAGGAATTACACAAGCAGCTACTCATATCATTGACACCTTCACTCAGCTCACTCAAGATGCGCTCCGTATGGAGCCTCGGCCGCAAATCATCCTTTGGCCAGAAACTTCCTATCCTTCTACATTCAGAAAACCCAATACCCTAAATGAACTTCACTTAGACCAAAGAATGAATCGGCTTGTGAATGAAATACAAGTCCCTCTTCTCTTCGGAGGTTATGATCGAGGAAATCATGAAGACTATAATGCTTTTTTCTTTCTTTCACCTAATGGGACACTTCAAACTTATCGAAAAAATATTCTACTTTTATTTGGAGAGTACATCCCGGGTGCGGATACGATTCCTTTGATTAAATCTCTTTTTCCGCAAGTAGGCAACTTTGGAAGAGGAAAAGGACCAGAAATTTTTAATATATCGCTGTCTTCATCTCAAAACAACTCTATCCGAGTGGCCCCCATCATCTGCTATGAGGCGTTGTTTAGCCATTTTGTTGCAGAATCAGCAAGACAGGGCAGTCAAATGATCTTTAATATTACTAATGACTCCTGGTTTGGAACCTATGGGGAGCCTCAATTGCATCTTGCTCTTTCCACATTCAGAAGCATTGAAACCCGCCTCCCCATGGTCCGAGCAACCAATACTGGAATCTCTGCTCTCATTCTGGCGGATGGAGAGATTACCCATCCGACTCAGATAGAAAAACAACAAATCATGAATGTATTTGTTCCCATCCTGCCCCCTTTCCCTACGCTCATCAAACTTTGGGGAGATTGGTTTGGAATTTTCGCATTTTGTTTGGGATGTTTAGGAACCAGATTATGGTGGACCACACGAATCCTGACCTAATGGACAATACGAGAAGCAGCCTGCGATTCGCCGTAACCCACTTCCTGCTGCCCTTGCCGATAACGATCCAAAACAGAAAGATTTCGAGTTGGAAATGCATTTAATATTTCAATCTGCTCATCATCCTCAATCTCTCGAGCTACAATGACGTACCAATAACTAGGGTTCTCTTCAGAATACCTTTTAATAAAATGAAAAACTTTCAAAGAAGTTTCACCTGGCAAGTGGGTACTCCAAACCTCATCTGGAAGCTCAAGAGTTTGTTCAAAACAACTCTGATAAAGTTCAAAATCAGCAGGAGAAATATCCATTGTATTTTCTTCTGGAATCATTTGAGCTTGCATCATTTCTTCTTCTGTCCAAGCTGACGCCAAACCATCCATGGGAAGAGAAGGCACTTTCTCTACCCTACTTGGGCCTGGCGTTTGTTGCCACTGAACTTGCTCACCTCGACGATAATAATTCACCATTGCTGCATTTTTTGTTGGAAAAGATAAATAAAGAAAACTAGGTTCCCCACGTAAAAATAAACAAATACAAATACACCAGATGCGCTTATTCTGCGGTTGGAATTCAGAAATCAAGGTAAACCTAAAATCACCTGTCAAAGTTTTTTCCCTCCAAACTTCGTCAGGTTCTTGCAGGGTATTCCATCTTAAATGAGCGAGTGCCTCTCTCTCAGTAGAGGAAAGATCACTCGAAGAAAGCCGCTTAAAATATTCTTTTTCTAATCTTTCAATATCTGAATTAAAATAAGCACTAATGCATAGTTCTGAGCAAAATATTCTCCCAACATCTTCCTCTACAAAAAGTGCACGATCATTAGGCTCAAGCCCTTTGGAACAATTATGACAAACTTGTTTCAAATTTTTCACTTCGAGAGGGCTTCTAGGAGAAGGAGACGATTTATTTCTCGACCTTCTCCGTTTTTCGATATTTTTTTTTGCGGGAGTACGCTTCATCATTAGATTGTAACGGTGGCTGGTATAAGGAGTCAAATAACCTTTCAATCAAAAACTTGCGTCTCCTTAAAAAGGTATTCATAATCAATAATGGAATACAGTTTCTCTAGGATGGAGGAACTCCAAAAACCCAGGAAGGGAGCCCTAAAAGTGATTTACGTTTCAAAAGATCAGTTTCAACAAGTAGAATATCTTATTGGTCAATCGATTCGAGGAAACCACGTTCTTTTTGACTTGGAAGCTGTACGCAGAGTCTTCTGGAATGAGCAATCGGGACTCCCTGCCAGCAAAATATCCGAGGAAGATGCCTATTCAGTCGAATATCATATTGAACGACTCATTGTTCAACCCTCATTAACTGAAAAACGAGCCTATCTCGATCAGCTCGATGCCATGACTTTTGAAAAAGTCGTAAAAACTTATTTTAATATTGTAGAAAACAATATTTATGAAACTTTAGGAATTCGTCACTAATGGCCATTTATCCTGCAAATACAATAAATTCAGCCGTAGAGGATCCCCATCTATCTCGTGCCGTTTCTGCCGAAAAAGAAGCCAACCGGAGAATAAAAGCCGCATACGCTGAAGTCCAACGAGCTGAAACAGATGCAGATATTGCACTACATCAAATTCAAGACACTTATGAAAAAAGAACAACAGCTGAAGAGGAAAGACAAAGAATAGAGTTAGAATCAAAACATACAAAAGGATATGACCAGCTTCGAGATCTACAAAAAAGTCAACAAATGGAACTTAGAAAAATGGTCTTAAAAGGCGATCAAACCCAGGAGGAACTGACTGAGAAGTACCGAGTCGCCCAGTCCACTCAAGAAAAAACAGCAAAAAATCAACTTCAAGAGCAACACAGTGAGAATACCAAACTGCTCGAATTTGATAAACAAACAGGTGAGGCACAAATTTCTGCTATCGAAAACAGAAACTCTCTTGAAACAGAACATTTGCATAAAAAAAGAAATGATCAGTTAAATCACCTTGCTCAATCCAATCAGCTTGAATTTGAAAAAATGAAAATGAAATCGGATATTTCAAATCAACAAGTCTCTGAAAAATTTGAAAATAAAATTAAAGATAATCTTGAAAATAATAACAAAATAATCAATGAAATTCAAAGCAAGGCTGATAAAAAAATAAGTGAAATCAGAAATGATAATATCGAAAAAATATCTCATTATTCTGAAAA
>CAIYTD010000197.1 GCA_903928955.1 Oligoflexia bacterium
ATGTTTATCAAATTTCTATATG
This sequence comes from Oligoflexia bacterium, assembly GCA_903928955.1. Lineage (GTDB taxonomy): Bacteria > Bdellovibrionota > UBA1018 > UBA1018 > UBA1018 > CAIYTD01. The sequence continues at coordinate 23 of CAIYTD010000197.1, forward strand.
GAGATCTCATGACAACGCATACAATTTCAAAAATAATTAGACTCATTACCCTTGTCGTATGCATAACTCATTGCTCCAATAATAGTTCCACAAAAACAACTTATGACATTGGAACAATCACACCGGATTTCAAATGCTATGATCATTCAAAAATACCAGGGTGCATTCCACCCATTCCAGGAGATAAACGCATCTCATTCACAGGCTTAGGAATAATGGGAAGATTCGGAAATCAACTACTTCAATATATTTTCATTAATGTTTATGCAAAAAGACACGGTCTTACTATTGAAACACCAGAATGGGCAGGAAGTAGACTTTTTGGAATTCAAGATCCTGGAATTTCAGAATGTTTCTGTAAACAAGGCGACAATCAAACTACATTAAATTCATATATAAAAGCTACTAACGATTCGTTTCCGAATGTTGATTTCAATGGATTTTTTCAATTCAATACAATTCATCATGCATCAGACAAACAGCACATTCTAGAGCTTTTTCAACCCGTTCCTGAGCTTAAACAGGTTGTGGATCTAGGAGTACGTCAGCTATATGCTATAGGAGATACAATTGTAGCCATCCATCTTCGCCGAGGAGACTTTGGCCCTCCTCCTTGGATTATATCCCCTACAAAATGGTATGTTGAATGGCTCGATTCTATTTGGCCAACCCTTAAAAATCCTGTCTTATTCGTAGCAAGCGACGATCTCGACAACGTGCTCCCCGATTTTTCAAAATTTAATCCCATTACACTTCGTAACTTAAGCATCGAAGTGTTAGGAGCAGATTACTATCCTGAACACTATATACTCAGTCAGGCAGATCAATTAGCGATATCTAATAGCACCTTTTCGAGTACCGCTGCTATGCTAAACCAAACAGCAAAAGGCTTTTATCGACCTGATTTCAATCAAAAAAAACTGGTAGAATATGACCCATGGAACTCACTGCCTTTTGATATATGAAAGCCAAGGCCGAGAGAGTAAAAAGAGTGATGTTTTCCTAACGAAGCCGAGACCCCTCAACCCCTTTTTTCTCACAAAAACGCGAAACAACGCATTGAGTGCAACGCGCCTGCCGAGCCGTACAAATTTCTCGTCCATGCTGAATCAAAAGATGAGCATAGATCGTCCAGTCTTCTTTTGGGACGATCTTCATCATTTCCTGCTCGACTTTCACTGCATCTAATGACGAAGTAAATCCTAACCTGCGACTGATTCTACCAACATGCGTATCCACAACTAATCCAGGAATTCCAAATCCCACTCCTAGAACGACATTGGCTGTTTTGCGACCTACTCCTCGTAAAAGAATCAGCTTTTCTAAATCTTGAGGAATCTCTCCGCTGTATTGTTGAACAAGAGCCTGTGAAGCTTCCAAAATCGCACGGGCTTTGTTTCTAAAAAACCCAGTCGATTGAACCAAATTTTCTATTTCTTTTAAATCCGCCTCAGCCATTTCTTGAGGACCAGGGAACTTTTTAAATAAAGAGGGAGTAACTTGATTGACGCGAGCATCCG
>CAIYTD010000198.1 GCA_903928955.1 Oligoflexia bacterium
AAATCGAAAAGGATAGATTGTGATTCCAGAAGGTATTGGAATAGGGGGGTACTATTACATAAATGACCTTTGCTGAACTAATTGTCTTAATTGCTGTTGGTTTTTTCCTTTGTTTTCTCATGTTTCCTATTCAGAAATATCTTGAGATTCGTATTTATAAATTTTTCCGTTTTAAAAGTCGTAAACCAGAAAAGCCAATCATTGATATTACTAATGATTCTAAAAAGGTTAAAAGATCATGAAGTATGATTTTGATTCTCCTGAATTCTTGTCTAAATTTGTAAGTAAAGCAATTCTTGCTTTTCTAGCACTAGGGGTTCTAATAACATTTTTTAGCTCCTATTCTATTATTTCACCTGGCAATACGGGTGTTATTTTTAATGTTTGGACAGGTTCTTTACGGACTGTTCCTCAAGGTATAGCGTGGAGAACTCCCTGGATCACTCAGGTTCAAAGTTATCCTACAGCTTTGAGAACTTACACGATGGTGCGTCGATCAGGGGAAGGTTCATCGCAAGAAGATGATAGTATTGACCTTCCTACTCGAGAGGGTCAGCATATTACTCAAGATATTTCTGTGACCTTTAATACTTCCGAAGACCAGGCTTCTCAGGTTTTTAAGGCTTTTCGTGGAGCTGATATTTCGGATATTGAAGCTACTTTTATTCGGAGAACGATCATTACTGTGGCACAAAATACTGCTGGTCAAATGTCTCTTTCTGAAGTGATTTCTGCAAAAAGAAATGAATTGCAAGACAAGATTCAAAAGGTTCTTTCTATAGAAATTGAAAAAATGGGCTTTAAACTAGATAAAGTGAATTTGGGCGCAAGTCATTTGCCGGAATCCCTTGAGAAGCAGATGCAGCAAAAAATGGCTGCTCAGCAACAAGCCCAGCAAGCGGAATATGAACTTCAGAAGCAACAGATGCTGGCTAAAGCAGAAGTTGCCAAATCAGAGGGTGAAGCACAAGCTATTCTTGTTCGAGCTAAGGCACAGAGTGAGGCCAATCGGCTGCTCCAATCTACTCTCACTAAAAATTTAATTCAAAGTAAAGCTATTGATAAATGGAATGGGATACTCCCTCAAGTTTCCGGAAACGCTACTCCATTTATAGACCTTAGAAATATGAATTCCGAAAAAGATTGATGAGCTGGATGAAATCATTCTTCATAGAGAGGGTGTTCTCAAATGCGGTTCAATTTTCTGTTCTATTTTTTTATTTTTTGGATGATCGGTTCAGGCTGTATTCAGATTGATCAACATTCAGGAAATTACGTTGGTACAGCAATTGTCCATGATGCAGACAAAGATTTTAAAAAAAATATCACAGTTAAAGCAATATATTCTGGAAATAATGAAATAATTTTTGATGCTCATTTTAATGGCAAGTTATCTCCTGATTTTTTTAAGGGAAAAGTGCAGCTCAAAAATTACTCTAGTGAATTAGTTTTTATATCTGAAGGATTGATTTCATTTAATGGAAAACTCGAGAAGATTTCAGCGAATTGTGTTGCATCCCCTTATCGTCCTGACGGGGTACGTACTAAAATCTGCTTTGAAAATGGCCAGTTTATTTTAAGATCTAATGATCTTTCTCGTCAAATTACGCTCTATCTGAAGCAGCAAAGTGGAGTGGGAGATATTCAGTCAAATTTTGAGATTCCCGCGATCTATTCTGTTTCGCAGTTACGAGATCGTGCAAAAAATATGAGTTTTGATTCTCGTTACGAGTTTGAAAATCTCATTGAGGCACAACTTCGCTCGAAGTTAAAGTATTTAAATCTTTTACCACACCTTTCAAATGGCTCTATTTTAGGGGTAGCTACTTTTTCGGGGTTGACTGGAATAATAGGAATGATGGGAGATCTCGTTCCCTTTTTGCTGCCAAATCGAGTCTTGCAGGCAAGCGAATCATCTGATTTAGTCAAAGCTGAACGCTATTCTGTTCAATTGATGCAATTAAATGCCATGCAAATTGTGGAGAATTTGAGTATTTCATTAGGAAAAAATCAAGAGATTTACGAAGTCCTTCAAAAAGATCGGGATCGTCAAAAAGAAATTATCCAGCGAATGAGTGAACTGGAAATACAAAAAAAATTGCCAGAAGGATCTTCTCTCTTGTTTAAATCCTCTCTCAATGGCCTTGAGCAAGTCATTTCTTCTCTCGAGTCAACGATGGGTCTGGAAAAAACGGATCTCTCTCTAGCGGCAGGTTTTACTAATCCAGGGGAAATTCTTTCAGTATCATTGGATGTTTTCCAAAAATCTGATTCGCTCCCTCTTGATAATTTGCAAAAACTTCAAAACGCTGTCTGTCAAAATGCACCAGAACTTTTGCAGCTAGAGGCTCTCCTTGCAGCTTCAAAAATAGATAGAATTTCCCGAGCATTTCAGTGGATTGATCCCGCTGGAGATTCTCAAGGAGGCTTTGGGTTTGGATTACCTACTTATATTGAAATTGGCTCGAGTTCCATTCGTCAGTTATTAGTAGCTGAAGAGCGAGTGACCGCAATACTAATAAAAAAGATTACCGATACTTATTATGAAGCTCAGAGTTGGCAGGATTCCTATAACCTTGCAAAGGCGGGTTTAGACTTGCAGCAGCAACGAGTTGAAGTTGCAGAGAAGAGTCTGCAAAGCGCCTCTGCCGAGTTTGCTGTTCAACAATTGGAGGAAGCACTGACAATGCTTTCAGTAAGTCATGTGACCTTTTTGAATGCAAAATACTCGTGGAATTTAGTTATGTCCCAAATAAATAGACTGTTAAGAGAAGGCCCATATTCTACGAAGCATTTTTACTAGTAATTAGATTTTATTTTCAACTTGTGAAATAAAGTGCAATAAGTTATTTATAGGCGCGGTGGAATAAGGGGAAATTACAATGAAACATTTATTTATTTTTTTATTTATTGTCTTAGTTACTTTTAATTCAGTAATAGTTGCATATGCTAGTTCTCGTTTAGGATCTGATGTCCGGGTGAATAGAAGAAATCCCCCTGTCTTTGTGCCATCACTTATGGACTTAGCTGAAGCTAAATTAATTTTTTTAGAGCGCTTAGATGTAGTGGCCCTCAAATATGAGAAAATTTTGGAATATTTTGATGAAACCTTTCCATTAGGATCTTTTTTTTGGAATCAAAGCACCAGGAGCTCATTACCAGAGAGAGATTCTCGTTACCTAAATCCTCAGCTTTTGGTAGATTTTAGTTACGATAATGCTGATGGGCTTCCTCAGGCCTTGGGAGAGAATCCTCAAAAAAGTATTGATGTTGCAAGGAAAGGCATTCTAACTGCGATTCGATTTGCGAAAAGCCATGACCTTAGTAGAGGTTGGCTTTTAGATTTAAGGTATCATTTTAAGCGAATTTTACTGAGTTTATCAGATTACTCAGATCCAGAAAGAATTCGTTTAGCATTAATTGTAATGGCTTCAGTAGGGCAGCACTGTGGTCCTGGTAATACAGAAGGACTAGAAGTAATAGATCGCATTTTTTTTAGAGGCCAAAGAATGGAAGAAGGCGAGCCGATTACCTTTCAAGATGAGATTGCTGCAAGATTAACCGCTTTACGAGAAGAAATTTTTGGAGAAACTGCATCTTTTGTAGGAGATCAACACACAGTTCACACTAAAAATTACTATCGACAGTTACTTTCAAAAGACTTAGGTATTTATCCTGGATTTTCTGGTGATCCGTACGAAAAAGCTGCTTTCATTAAAATTTCTCCTGACGAGTTTAAAGCAAGATTTTATTCTGGAAAAAATGGAGATCAAAGTAGTGCATTTCCAGAGCTGAGGCGTTCTCATCGAGGTTACAAGGTCAGTGTAATTTTAAATATTTTAACGGAATTATTAAATATTCATCCAAATTGGACTCCAAAGATTAAGGAGTATTTGATTGGTCATGTAGATGAACAAGACGTCTATAGTTGGGCAAATACTAACGTTAAGGCAGTATTGGAACCTTTATTGCTCTATGTAGATAATAGTCCGCAAATCAACATTGATACTCTGAGGGGTATTTCTTTGAAAAATCTTAAATTAATCTATGTTGAACAGCATTTCTTTAGATTAGAAAGAACAAGACTTATTCTTAATTTAAGGGGATTAAAAAAGCTTCTAGTTTATTTAGGTTATTTCGAATCTATTTCTATGCAAACTGTTTACGAACATAATGAATTTCAATTTAATGCTAGCCGTTCGTCTCAGGCTGCTTCTACTACACCAGCTTCAAGGGGGAGATGGTTAGGATTATTTTAGAGATGTAAATTTTATTTCTTTGAATTCAATTATCATTAAAATAAGCGTGAGAGTTCCAGTTATTCCTGCAGAAAATAGTATTAAATTTTGAAGGTGTTCAGGGTGATGAAACGTTGCAATGACAAGCCCTCCTAGAGGTATAGTGATTTGTTGTAAAAGAAATAAAATTCCAGAAATTTTTCCGAAATTATATTTAGGAATAATTTCTGATCGAATAAGTCTTAGAGCAAAGATTCCAGAGGCACATGAGGTTTCTATGAGTAGAATAGATATGGCATAAATAATAAAATTTGGGGCTAATCCCATGAGAAAAAACCCTAAGTAGGCGATAGTATAAGACCATTTCCATAGCCAAAGCGTTGATTTTTTTTTTCTGAATCCAGTGGCTCCAATGAATGGCTCCCATACTGGCGAAATATCCAAATGTGAGAACCCATCCAAGATTTTTTTCCGATTCATGAAAAATATTGAGAGAAAGTGGAACTAAGAGAGCAGAATAAAGTCCTAATAAAAAGTTATCTAAAATTGTCATTCCTAATGTAATGAGAATGAGTCTATTTTTTAAAATGGCACGAACTGTATCGAGTGGTGTCTGTATTAATCCGCCTGAGTTGATCATCATAGGAAGATTTGGGTCAGTTTCGATATTTTTTAGTTTAAGACAAGGAAGAAATGTGATGCCAGAACACAAAAATAGAGTACTCACAGTAGCTAAAGTTAAGGATGATCCGAACGCGTCGAGGATAAACGCCCCGGTGGCCGGAGCTAAAAGTAAAGCACATTGGTCAGCTGTTTGAGTTGATACCTGGAAGTCGCGAAATTTTGAATGAGGATAAAGTTTGGGTCCAGTGGTCTCAAAAGCAATGCTAGCAACTCCCCCTGCAAATCCGTCAGCACTGCTTAGGAAACTGAGTAAGATGAAGAGTAAACTGTGATTTTCGGGATTCCATAAGTTATAAAGTGAAAATAGGGATAAAAAAAATATTCCACGAATGAAAGCGACAGCTGTAATAATTTTTTTCTCATCTAATCGATCGCAGAGAATGCCAGAGACAGGGTATCCAAGAAGTCGAAATAAAAAGTGGAAGAAGATAATTAAACCTGAGTCTTCAATTTTATGAAAAAATCTATAAGTAATTATTGGTAATAAAAAAATTATAATATTTTCAGAATAAAAAGATAGAAATTTAGACAAGCTAATGAAATTTAAATAATTTTTTCTCATTTTTTGCTATAACCCTTATCTTGAGAAGGCATCATGTGCTAAGATCCTAATCATTATGTTATATCAAAATTTAGGGTTAAAAGTCGGTTTAACATATGATTTGCAGTCCGAGCATCTAGAAAATGGAGAAACCGAGGAAGAGGCGGCAGAGTTTGAGCACTCAGAAACAATTGAAGCTGTTGCTCAGGTTTTAGCTGGGTTAGGATTCGAAGTAGATCTCGTCGGAAATATTTTTAATTTGGTCAAGAAATTAGCAGCAGCGCAGAGGTGGGATCTTGTTTTTAATATTGCAGAGGGTACTTACGGGCTTGCTCGGGAATCTCAGGTTCCCTGTCTTTTAGACGCTTATCAAATTCCTTATGTTTTTTCAGATGCAGCGACTCTTTGTTTGACGCACAATAAGTCATTATGTAAGCCGATTTTAATGAGCGCTGGTATTCCGACTCCTGATTTTTTTGTAGCTCATACAATAGAAGATTTAGATCGATGTCCTTTAAATTTTCCTCTTTTCGCAAAACCCTTGGCTGAGGGAAGTGGAAAAGGGATTAATGCCAATTCAAAGATAACTGATTTTTTGCAATTGAAAAAACAATGTCTTTTCCTATGGGCAGAATTTCGTCAACCTGTATTGCTGGAGACCTTTCTTCCGGGTGCTGAATATACCGTTGGAATCGTTGGTACAGCGAATTTGGCTGAAATTATTGGTGTTATGGAGATTCAATTTACGCAGAATGCAGATCACGATTTTTACTCATTTGTAAATAAAGTAAATCATAAAAATCAGGTAACTTCTAGACTTGCTTCTGATAAAGTTTCAGAATTAGTGGGTGCAGTTGCCTTAGCAGCATGGAAGAAGTTAGGATGTCGAGATGGTGGGCGCATTGATATTCGAATGAATGAAGAAGGCGTGCCTTATTTCCTAGAAGTTAATCCCCTTGCGGGACTACGTCCAGGATATTCTGATTTGGTGATCTTAAGTCAGCTGAAAGGTCAGTCTTATTCTGAATTATTAACTGCGATTCTCAAAAGTGCACTTCTGAGAATCCCTAGTTTATTAGTTCAGAAGGGAATGATACCCAGCAGTTGCCCGCTAACTTCTTTCTGAAGGGTTATAAAAAGAGAAGTAAATAGTCTAAAATTTAGCGAAAGCGCCCTAAACCGTCGTTTTTAAAGCGAGGATAAAAGACGTCTGTGGGTAGGGCAGCGGTTTTCCTTTCTTCAGTTTTCTAGGATAAAGAAGAGAAGTGCTCATTAACCGTGGATATAAATTCCGAATCTACCCGACTCAAGCTCAAGAGTAGTTTCTTGCAAGTCTTCATAATCTTTGCCTAATCTTCTATAAAAATTGAAGCC
>CAIYTD010000199.1 GCA_903928955.1 Oligoflexia bacterium
CCCTAAAATGAACTCTCCACGAAAGAAGTCCACATGATAAAATCTGGGGCGATGAAAGTGCCAACTAATCAAGCTCTAAAAGCCGTAATTTCCAGTTGAGATCACAGTATGTTCAGAGATTCGAGCATCTCCAAGGATTTGAGCATCTCCAAAAACCCTGGCGTCTCCATAGACTTGAGCCTCATCTCCATAGACCCGAGCATCTCCTGATACCTCAGCCGCTCCGTAGACTTGAGCATCTCCAAAAACCCTCGCGTTTCCATAAACCTGGGAATTTCCGAAGACCCAGGCAGCTCCGTAGACCTGGGCTTCTTCATGAACCCGAGCATTTCCTGAGACCTTCGCATTTCCAGTGATCATGGCAGCGTCACAAATACTTACATGTAACCCAATGTGAGGCCTATTGCGACTCAAGCCACCCACCATTACCAACTCAACATATGCTGTTTCTGCAACAAATCCTCCTTCGCTGCCATCAAAATTTCTTGTACATCTTCCTGGAGCACCATTGCATGGAGGATTCTTCGGATCTTGAATGCACCAATTACCATCTGCATAAATGGAAAAACTGAATAAAAATAAGAATAAACTAATAAAAATAGATGAACGCAAAAGCATTGAAGTAAGTCCTTAAATAAAAGGAAGATTTGTTTTTTAAGCTGCAAATTTTAAAATAAAAAAAAAGCTAATACCATACCCACAGACTTCACCTCAACTCAAAATAGACTCTCCTCAAAAAGAAATCCACATGCTACAACCCCTCCCATGATCCAAATCATGTGGTTCATCGTAGGCGTAAGCATCGCAATCGCAGCTCTCGTTATTGAAGGCCTTCATTCCCTGCCAAGGATGCGGAGTATCGAACCGCAGAGATGCGATATCGTGCAATTCCTGTCTATTTGTAATTACCGAACAAATGACTACTTCACTTTGTTAAATTTTTAGACTTATTAACTAAAATTTCCTCCAACACTCTCAGTCCCCCCATAGAAAAAATTTTCAAAATGGTACGATCTCTAAGGCCTTCGATTCGGAAAATCCTGCTAATCACTCCTTCCTCTGTCCGGCGACTATTAAAAATGGTGAGCTCAGGAAATTACGCAAATAGTTGAAGAGAATTTCTCAACCTAGTTTTCCGTCCGTATCAGCCCCGAGCTCATTCTTCCAGAAATGGAGATAGATGGATCGCATTCCGATCAAAGTCCTCATCTCTCCTAACCTCGGAGCTTAGGAAGAGTTATTGTTCAAGCTGCTCTTTTTTTATCTTTGTTCTTCTGGATCAAGAAGTCTTTGTATTTGAGTTGGTCCCGTATTAAGCATTTTCTGCAAAGAATTTACCCTAACTCCTCGAGCAATTCCTGGATTGTCATCACGACTCGGCGAAATCGATCTCTCAGGCGTGAGTCCTCTATTTTTAAAGTGGTGAAGTCAGGTGTAACGGTATGCGACAATGAATTTAATTGTAAGTTCATCCCACTAGTACAGCTACAGAGCATTCAAAATCAATTACAAACTAAATAATGCCATGCGATATGCGAGGAATAGTGAGACTAATGTGCGGACCCCTTTTATCCCCGAGCTGAATCTCGAGGCTTTACGGGGTGTTTGGTAATCGCCTTTTTCCAGTCGAGCAACTTATTTGAAAATGGGGCAGATAGATTTTTTGTAGACTCCAGTGAACCGTACTTTCTTCCAGCAGACGATAAGGACTCCGTAACTGTGCGCTACTCAATGCGCGCAGACGGTTGGCACCTGAGTTTAACGCAATGAAAAGCACGTTCACACGCGTTATCTGACTGAAAGAAAAAAGCAATATTCAAATCTTGGGTGCATTTTGTAGAAGGGAGGATAATTCCGTCACCACCTAGCTGTCGGAGTTCAAAAGCAAGAAGTTGCGAAGTCATTGGTACTTTTTGGTGCGACCAAGTTGCATCCAGGGGCGAGTTTTGAATGCGTTGCTCTAAAGTCGGATCTGCGTAGTGCCTAAGTACTTTTTTAAGATCCCAGAGGAGGAATACTCGATCAGGAGTCAATTGGTACTCCTGCGGGTTACCATAAGGCGGCTGGGCTTCAGAGTAGCAGCATTCTAAGGTGGAGGATGTGTAAAGGCATGCTTCGGCCCTGAGTTGAGGAAATTGAGCTGACATTTGAGCCATGCCTGAATTGAATCGCCCACCAGCACCCAGGCTTCCAGCAGTTGAAAGCGGAGATGCTCCTCCATACATCAGTCTGTAAACGGGTTCTTTCCATTGAAAATCTGGTCCGAAGGGCAAGGGTGACTGCTTTAAATACCATTGTATGAAGCCAAAGCTTTCCTGTAAATCCAAGGCTTCCTTTTGCCGGCGATGCCTTTCCTGATCTTTTCGGAATTGCTCGAGCGCTGAAATATTTATTAATTCATGGGCAAGCCCAGTTCTTTGGCTTGTAGCTCTCATGCTGGTCTGAACCTTCGATCGCCTTTGTGTGATTTTTGATCTTCGTCGCATGGCTTTTAGAAAGCAGACCCTGGAATACGATTTAGTCTGGTATTGAGCCATTCAATAAGGCTGTCACCTTGATTTGCAAAGCAAAACTCAAATGGTGATTTTCCAAAAAGAACAGTATTTGGAAGCATCATCCATCGTCGAGTTTCATTCCTATCTCCCCGAAATAGTTCAAAAGCTAAATCAGTAACAAGAACCAAATCGATAATGCACTTCTTGAGCTTGGTTGTGGGAAGCGGGATCTCTTCTCGATACATGTGAGGGCGTTGACGGTTCAGTCTTGTGGCAAGCTGGGCAGCCCCTAAACCTGTCGCTTCCATAAGCGCGCGCGGCCTGAGTTTTTTCCCATCATCTGATAGAAAATGGAGTGAATTCTTCAACGCTCCAAGATCAGAAGCCTTCATTGCAGAAGCAGTAGCGACGGGCATAACTGGTAGCCTCCTCAGTAATAGGCACGACTTCCGTACCTAACTCGTACCTTATTTGTACCAAAAACGTACCAATTATTCAAGTCTGTTAACTCTCATATTATTCATATGGGATAGTGCGTTAAATTTTCAAGAATAGATGGCCTTTTAAATTAAACAATCACTTACAAAAATACTTAAGTATTTTAATACGCTGCCCTGGGCTTCTCCCCCCTGTGGCAAGAAAGATGTCGCCTCTAAATTGTTACGCTCATTCATGCGCCGAACAAACCACCTCATACGTCCGATTGGGGCGTACCGATTTAGGTAAAGTAAAAATCCACTGTTTAGACTCGCGCTCCATCAGAGTATCCCCCTCTTGAAATTCAACCTTCTGAAAACCATGCCCTAGAAGACCCCGCTTTTCATGCCAGTGGATCCACTTTCCAAATGCAGTGTTGATTTCAAGCCAGCAAGTTCCACTGTAATTAAAATCTAAAATGCCTGCGCGATTCGCTTTGAGAAGGGCCAAGTGATTCTGCGCAGAGGGATAGACCCACCGCGCATCGCGATCTAATCGCAACCTAGGCTGGTTGAGTCTTTTTAAGTCCTCGCTCTGATTAAAATCAGTTTCAAAAAGACAAACATTCCATTGATAATGCTTAAAACAACCCTTAGTTTTCAAGAAATTTAATTTCTGTAAAGTAGCCGATAGCGCTGCATCAACGCTCATTATAACCTTTGCACCTGAAAAAATAAGCTGAGTTTTTATTCTATCTTCGGTACTTATCTGAGACCGAGGCATCAGCTTAATCAACTCTAAAAGATGAGAATTAAGCGGAATTCTCCCAGTATACCCATTGTACAGAAAAATCTTTGTTCGCACTAAAGCCAGCTGAAGTTCAGACGTTAGTTCAGGAACAATTAAAAATGCTAGACTCTCGGCTCTCATCTGCCCTAACTCCTGTTCCAGCGAAGTCAACGATCCTAAAAGATCCTTTGGCAATGGCGTGTATTCTGGCAATTTACCCGGAAAAATCTCAATAGATATCAGCGCCAAAAGCGCAAAAGAAACGCCCCATGATTTAAAAAACCTATTTGAATAGAATCCGCTCGTAAATTTTTCAAAAAAAACAAGAATACCTGTCAAAGAAAAGAACACGACTAAAACTTGAATTCGTCCCAAAGCTCTCAAACCTTCAAATCCAGGTAACAAACGCGCAAGATGCATCAGCCCCCAGTGTGGCCCTAAAGCAATCCAAAAAAAGAGAAATGCTGTCACTGCATATTTCCTTGATTGAGAATCCCACAATGACAAGATCCAAACAAAAACCCATGTAAAGCCTAAGAATCCCACCTTCGTAAGAGACATTTCATAATTGGGATAGAATGGAAAAAATCGCCCCAGAAGGGAACGCTGCTGAGCAGAATGTCCCCAAAAGCTTTTCCAAGTTGCTGCATAATCTAGATATTCACTCGTAGGTACCGCGAGACTGCCAATAGCTCGCGTTATTGCAAAATACCTCATTGCAAATGGCAGTTCAATACAAGCAACGGTACCAGTTAGAAGGATTAACCAAGGGCGCGCATTCCTTTGATAATAGAAAGTATGAAGAATTAAGCATCCAAAAATGCCATTTAATAAAATTTGAAAATAAATATTCCAACCTGCAACAAATCCAAAGGAAATCCCACAGGCCAGCATTTTAAAAACTGTTGGATGCTTGATAAACCTTTGCCATTGCCAGAGAGCAAGGGGGAAAATAAAAATGCATATATTCTGATAATGAGCATAATGATTTTGAATCCACCCGCTGCACTGAAAAAAAAGGGCTCCCCAGGAACTAAATTTTACAACGCCTATCTCATTAAAAAATTTTTTAGCAAAATAGAAAGAGGCAATAGACATCAGCCCAGCAAAGATATTGAGAGTCAAAACACCATTTCCGGTGAGTGCGTGAATAGGCCAGGAAAAAATGCCCGTCATGATTTGGTTCTCAGAAAGTGCCAGTGTGCCTTGCATGGGGTAAAAAATTTGAGTGTTCCAAAAAAGAGGGGAAAATATTTTAAAAATGCCCAGCTGACTCAAATTTGCCCAAACATGCTCCAATGTCCACAGATTAAAAAAGGGATCGCCTCCCCAGCCTAAAAGTTTATGAGAGTGAGGGAAATACCAACTAAACGCAAATGAAATGGCCAAAATAGTCGGCAAAAAAGAAAATAAAGCACGAGACAACATGTTGGCTATCTGCGCAAAAAAAACATTAAAAATCTAGCAGTTTCTTATTTGCAATCTTCCTTCAAAGGAAGATTTTTACTCAGAACCTATTAACGCCAGTTCGACGTAAGGAATTTTAACTTATCGAAATGTTTGACTTATTCAAGTTGCCCCCTTA
>CAIYTD010000200.1 GCA_903928955.1 Oligoflexia bacterium
TTAGAAGAAGGAATCCAAGAGTCTATGGAACGCTGGAAATCTCTTTTAGGTCCTGGTGCCTACTTAACTCGAGAAGGCGAACCCCTACTCTACAAAGTTACCCTCGATCTAAAAATTCTTCATTTTGTATTGAATAACTTATTCAGCAATGCCCGAAAATATGCAAAAGGAAACCCAAAGATTATTTTGAGAACAGTACGGATTTCACGTAAATGGCAAATTCAAGTCGAAGATCATGGGTGGGGATTTGATCCGGCAGATTCAAAGAAAATATTCCATCGCTTTTTTAGATCTCGAACGGCCGCTCCTTATGCAATTCCTGGCACCGGTTTAGGACTCTATCTCGCTCATTCTGCTTGCCGCGCAATAGGGCTGTCTTTAAGAGCTAAAAGTAAAGGAACAGGAAGTGGTGCGATTTTTACAATCGAAGGCAAAGGACTCTCATTATGAAGCGAAGTACTTTTACATCCGCTTTACTCGTTGAAGATGAGCCCAGCTTAGCAACAGCACTTCAAATCGCTCTTAAAAAACTAAAAATCTATTCCTTTTGTGTCTCCACTTTATCAGAAGCTCAGCGAGTTTTTAAGATTCAAAAACCTGATTTTATACTCCTAGATCGTACACTCCCGGATGGAGACGGTTTAGAATTTTGTAAACTCCTCAGAAATGAAAACTATCATGGAGCTATCCTCATTCTCACAGCATCTGGAAAAACAGAAGATCGGATTCATGGGCTAAATGCTGGAGCGGACGACTACCTGCCCAAACCTTTTTCTTGGGAAGAATTAGAAGCAAGGATTAACGCTTTAGCCCGTAGACAGACTTTTTTTCAAACAGATTTATCTGAGACGGCACTTTGGAAAGTCGATGAAACACGACTCAGCGTACTGGGCCCCAAAGGATGGGTGATACTTACACCTCTTGAATTTAAACTCGCCTCCAGGCTCATTGATCAAAAAGGCAAGATTGTGTCTAGAGCCGATCTACTTAAAAATGTATGGGGATTTACACTTCTTCCTAAAACCCGAACAGTAGATCATTTCTTAGGTAGACTGCGGAAGCACTTTGAAGAGAACCCAGAACAGCCTATACACTTTCTTACGATACGCGGAGCAGGATATAAATTTGAAAAATAAGCTGAAGATAAAAGATAACCATCCCTATGCTGAAATCCGATCCTCGAATTCGGTGACGGGGAAGTGGGTTTATCGTGGACCACCTTGATTATTTTTCAAGCTCTCCATCTAAAAGGTCAAAGCTAATCCTAAGCCAGCTTCTAAGCCCCCCCAATTAATGATAAAACTAGACTGTAAAATATTTGTTGCAGTGGGAGGCCCGAGAGTGGGCGTCTGAGAATAGCGGTATCCCACTTCTAAAAACGAAGAGAGTACTTTTGAAAACTGCCAATTGAGATCTGCTTTTGCGAGCGCTGTCAAATGATTAACTGAAAACTGATCCACACTCGTAGGCGTCGCAACAGCAAACGCTTGAATTTGAGTAGGAAAGGCAACACCTCCCAATAATCCAAAGTGAACTGAAATATGGTTTCCTAAAATTCCATACTCAAGACCCGTCATTAAAGGCAAACTATTCAAACTGATCTGATAAGAATTGCCTGAAGCAACATCTGTTAATGAAAGAGATTTAAAAAGATACTCCCCTCGAGTTACCCATCCCAATCTATCCGTCAAGTAAATCAAAAACTCAGCCCCATAATGCATACTCTGACTGAGCGTGGGGAAGTTCACAATGACTGCGGGGGAATTAAAAAAATCCATCCCTCCTAATACTCTTAGGACTAGCGAAGGTTTTGGATTTATTTTTTTTTCAAAGCCTTTTTTCATCGGAGGAACTTCGTTTTGATCTGATTTGAGAGTTCCTTCAGGATTTCGAATGACCAAATCTTCTGTTGCCATCCAGCCCAATACTCCAGAAGGTGTCCTTACTTTGTGAAAATCCCGAGTCGGCTCATTGCTCACCGCTATCTGAGTGCCTTTAGCTAAATTTTGAATTACTTTGGAAGTGAGATCAGGATTTTCCCTAACTACTGCACGATCAACATCAACTACTCCCAACCGAGCAGCTAATGCTTCATTTATTCCTATAAAAATAAGAATAAAAGCAGTCAAAATTTTTAATTTCATCGAACTACCTGAATCAATCCCAACGGATTAACTTTGACCTGATGCACGACGGCCTGCCAATGAAGATGCGGACCATTTACTCTGCCTGTTTTTCCAGAAAGCCCTAAAAATTGATGGGATTGTACAACTTGCCCCACCTGAACAGACAAACGAGACATATGAGCATAAAGGGTAATTATGCCATAACCATGATCAATCATGACGGTGTTACCTGTATAAAATAAATCTTTCGCCAAAACAACAAGGCCTGATGCAGCTGATAGAACACGAGTCTTCAAAGGCGCCTTCAGATCTAAACCGGAATGAAAATTTTTAAGTTGGCCATTGTAAACTCTTCGCGTTCCAAACGGACTTGTAATGGCACTCTTAATAGGAAAACTAAATGGACCCCTCCAATATCTATGGGGAGTCACTTTCTTATAAATTTCTTTTACTTCAAGGATTTCGTGTTGAATCCGCTTGAGATCCCCCTGATGAGTAGGATTGACTCGTTTTTGATCGACATGAAGAACTTCAGAGCGATAGTTTCCATCTAACACTTGAAAAGGCAACTGGAGGTTCGCTTCTTCTCCTGGATCCCCTACACTTAGAGTAACAAAACCTGGACCTGGCTTGCGTTCATAGGGGATTCCTAAGATCGAAGCGTAAATACCAGCACCCCATTCAGGAACCAAAAAAAATGGAACCTCGATCCCTTCAAATAGTCCTCGAACTTTTTTCTCTTGAATGCCTTCAGATAATTTTATCCGAATAAAGACAAGATTTCCTGCCTGGACAGAAGTAGGAGACAATTCACTTTGAATAAAAATAGATGTCGGATTGCTTGTTGCTAAGGAAGGAAGGACTTTCTTCTGAAGATTTGCGCTAGCACATCCACTAATAATAATAAAAAACGCAACGGATGTGAGCAATAAAATTCTATTCCATCTAAATTGCTCGAACCGATCTCTTTCCATCATAGAATGTAATTTGAAGCTCCTGTCCAGATCTTACACTTTCAGCACTTTTAACGATAACACCATTCACAGAAGAATCACGAATTAAAGTATAACCTCTCTTTAATACTCGAAGGGGAGAGAGAGCATCTAGTTTTCCAGTAAACTGCTCTAAAACTCCTTTTTTTCTTTCCAGCCTCATTTGAATCGCCCTCTCCAGCCGCAGAGACGCTTCATCTACTCGCTGAGCCTGCTCGCGAAGTCGATCGCGTGGGCTCACGAGTCGAGCAGAAATATGACTCAAAAGCTCTTTCCGTTGAATCAAACTGCGAGCAATGAGGCTCTGAAGACGGCCTGAATGATCTTGAATCTGATGGGTTGCTTGCACCCAATGCCCTGTCACTATTTCTGCTGCAGCCGAAGGGGTGGGTGCGCGCAGGTCAGCTACAAAATCAGAAATGGTAAAATCAATTTCATGACCCACAGCTGAGATCACAGGAATTACCGATTGCTTAATCGCACGTGCTAAACTCTCATCATTAAAACACCAGAGGTCTTCTATGCTACCGCCCCCTCGAGCTAAAATGACAATTTCTCCTAAACGATGACGCTGAACGAGTTGCAATCCTTGGATGATTTGCTCAGCTGCACCATCCCCTTGAACCAGTGCAGGAATCACGTTCACTCGAACGAAAGGGGCACGACGACGCAAAATATTAAGAATATCTTGAATTGCCGCTCCAGAAGGAGAAGTAATCACTGCAATTTGAGTCGGAAATCGCGGAAGGGACCGCTTTTTTGCCGAATCAAATAGCCCTTCAGCCGAAAGCTTTTCCTTGAGTTGCTCAAAAGCTAACTGCAATGCCCCCGCACCTAAAGGTTCCAGATGCTCGATGACTAATTGATAGGTTCCACGTGGCGGATAAATCGCTATTTTCCCGCGACAAAGAACTTGTAACCCATCTTTCAGATGAAAAGTTTTTTTTCTACTCCCCCATCCAAAAACTGCAGCAGATAAAGATGCTTTCTGATCCTTCAATGAAAAATAAATATGCCCTGATCCAGCAGGGCGATAATTACTCACTTCACCTTGAACCCAGATTTGAGAAAAAGCAGGTTCTACTACTCCTCGAATTTGAGTCGTCAGCTCAGTCACAGTCCAGTACCGTGGCTCAGGCACTAAATCAGTCGAAAAATTTGATCGTGAAAGTTGAACTTCCATTATAGATATCCTTATTCCGTTTTCTCCACTGCTGGTGATTTTATATCAGAAGAAACTTTTTTGAAAATCTCAAAAGATTTAAGAGCCGTAAGTGCTTGCCTCACTTGATAATCTTCTTTAGGATTCATCTTTAACGGAATCATTTCTTCATCTTCCTTGGAAGATTTATCTGAAGATTTTTCCCCTTTGTCATTTGTTTTTTTCTTATCTTTAGACTCCTTATTGAGAGTCTCTAATTCTTCTTTTTTAAACTCTTTTACAGAACTGTCTTCATCCGTATTGATCATGTGGCCTTTGAGGTCTCGTTCACGAAATGGGTCAGGCTTCAATCTCGCTTGAGTCAAGAGTTTTGGGTCATATTCATCCAAAGTTATATCAGGCTGAACTCCTTTC
The DNA here is from genome assembly GCA_903928955.1 of Oligoflexia bacterium. Lineage (GTDB taxonomy): Bacteria > Bdellovibrionota > UBA1018 > UBA1018 > UBA1018 > CAIYTD01. The sequence continues at coordinate 4,695 of CAIYTD010000200.1, forward strand.
TCTTGAATGCTTCTCCCACTAGGAGTGTAATAACGAGCAATCGTCAACTTTAAGCCCATATCCGCTGACAATGGAATAACGGTCTGAACCGATCCTTTTCCAAAAGTAGGCTGACCCATAATAATGGCTCGATGATGATCCTGCAAAGCACCTGCAACAATTTCAGCGGCAGAAGCTGTACTGGAATTGACCAAAATGGCTACAGGAAAATCTTTATAGGCCATCCCGCTGTGAGCATATTTTACGTCTTTTTGGTCACGATTTCTTCCAATAGTCGAGACAACTACGCCTTGATCGATAAAAAGCGAAGTCACTTCTACAGCTTGATCCAATAACCCACCTGGATTCATCCGAAGATCAAAAACAAGTCCTCTCAGTTTAGCTTTCTTACTCATTTCTTCAATCGCTTTTTTCACGTCACGAGCTGCATTTTCATTAAACGTAGTCAATCGGACATAACCAAATTGCGGCTCTAAAAGATCATTCTTAACGGATTGAATCTTAATGATATCTCGCGTAATGACAATATCTCGAATCTTATCAAAACCATCACGGTAAATGGAAAGAGTGACATTTGTATAGGGTTTGCCCCTCATTTTAGAGACAGACTCAACTAGATTCATTCCTTTTGTACTTTCGTTATTAATTTTTACAATTCGGTCATTCGGCTTCAGTCCAGCCTTCCAAGCTGGAGTATCTTCAATAGGTGCAAGAATCGTCAGGATATTGTCTTTCATTCCTATTTCAATTCCTAAACCACCAAATTTTCCACTCGTATCAATTTGCATGTCTTTATAAAGGTCTGGAGGTAAAAAATTGGAATGTGGATCTAACGTCTCTAGCATCCCTTTAATTGCACCTTCAATTAAGGTTTTATTCTTTACTTCATCAACATAGTTAGCCTCGACAAAGTGAAGAACACGATTAAAGAGCTCAAGATTTTCATAACGATCTGGATGCTGTCCAGACAAGTCATTCGGAGAAGTAGAAGGAGCAGAATTGGCTCGAGCAAATTGCATTTGAGCTGCCTGCCGCGTAATATTTTGCCCCACTCCAAGCCCCAGCAATGAAACAATCAGAACACCACCAATGACAGAACCTTTTTTTACGAATTGCACCATAGACCCCCAGGCTAAACTAATTAAACACCCACTGCAATGGGTTCACTGCAACGTTTCTTGATCTAATTTCAAAATATAAAGGAGTATTTAAGTCAGACGTTAATCCAATAGACTCACCAGAAATAAGGGATTCATTTGTTTTTCGAGTAATGACTCCCAAATGTGCATAAAGTGAATAAAAATGATCTCCATGATCGACAATCACAACTCGACCGTAGTTAAGTAGCTCCCCTGAGTAAGCAACTTTTCCTGAAGAAATAGCGTGAACCGTTTGCTTTTTAGGAAAGGAAATATCAATTCCTTTTTTGAAAATATATAATCCTGATTTGGAATCAAAAAAACGACCAAAATGAGAAATCACTTTACCTCCCTGCGCAGGAAAGGGAAGCCGCCCCTTGAGTTGTGCAAATTCACCTCGCCCCAAAGATCTGGAAGCTTGCCTTTCCGCTTCTACATTTCGCTCCAGCTCTCTTCGTGCATTAAATTCTTGAATGAGATGTTCTACTTGGCCTTCCGCGCTTTTTAAATTTCGATAGTTTTCTAACTGTTTAACTCGATCATTTTGTTTTTTTCTCAGAATCTCAACCTGCAACTGATGATTCAACTCCAGAACTCCTTCCTGTTCTTTCAAATCCTGAAAAAGATAAGTAAGCTGTTGTTTTTCATCCTGAATTTTAGATTCCAACTGAATCGAATCTACAAGATCAACCCGAAGTGCTTCGACTTCCCTGAGATCATGATCCACTAAATTTGCTAAAATTTTTCTCCGGGGTGCTTCTAGTTTTTCTTCCTCAGGAAGATGGAAAGACCGGAGTTGAGCCAACCCCTCTCCTCGACTAGAGGCTTCAATCGCTATCAATGACCTTCGAATCGCTTTTTGATGAGTAGTTAACTTCGCCTGTAGAAATAACTTACGTGACTCCAATTCAGCAACTGTTTTTTCTAATTCTACTAAGCGCTTTTTCCCCAGTTCCCGCTCCAAGTGCTGAAACTGGATCAGCTTTTGAATTTTAAAAACTTGTTTTTTTGTATTTTTTCGACTGCGAAGTCCGTCAATAAGTCCCTGCTCTAGATGAGATACATGACTTCGAATGACCATCAATTGATCTACCAAAGTTTTAGTAGAAACATCGCAATAGGCTGTAGAATAAGCTAATGCTAAAAGACTGATCACCCACTCACCACCCGATCCGAGTTAAAGTGAGTGCTCGACAAACTCCCAAACAAGCCTGCTAAAAACCCCATGATACCACCCAAGATAAAAAGGCTTAAAGCCAAGTTCGAATGAAGAGGAGGCATTCCCTTCAACATGACCGAAAGGGAACGAATATGCTGCATCAACGCAATTCCCAAAGTCATCCAACTACTCCAAGCAATTGCACCTCCTAAAAGGCCTACTCCTGTTCCAGAAATCATTCCTGGACCAGCCAGTGTGGTCGCTCCTGCTCCCCAAAAGCGAAGAAGTTTCAGAGCATCTCGATGCAAATAAGCATTCATTTTAGTTAAATGAATGAGGCCTGTTAAAAGTGCAAATCCAATTCCACACATTAAAATCCTAGCAACCCATCTCAACGCAGAAAAAGCTCCAACAATCGTATGATACCGATCCTTTGAACTCTCCGCAGAATCAATCCCAGGAATACGCTTAATTTTATCCAGAGCAGATGCTGATAATATTCCTGAAATTGAGATGTATCGTGGAACAATTTGGTACATTTCACGACCTAAATCCTCTAATTCCCTTCCTAAATCAGGATATTGCCCCTTCACTGTATTGACAAACTGAGAAGCAGTGACAATTTTAATTTCCACTCCTAGAGGTGAGTCTAAAGTATTTCGAATTGCCGCAACAAGACGTGCTTCATCTCCAGTCAAAACCGTATTGTCTAAATAAGCAGTTACTACCTGCTCACCCTGCATGCGATGAACGACTAACTGAAGTCCTTGTTGCATCCAAAATAAAAAACCGACCAACACCAATAACACTCCGACTGCCATCGCAGAGAAAATTTGACTAAACAATGCCAATTTCCAAGGCCGCAACGCTAATTTCAATAAATACACAACACCCCCAAGAAATGAGGATACCATATTTATTTTTTCTATTTAATAAATACTGATGGGACTCTGCATCAGACAGTTCAATAAAGTGAGAGTGCTTCTTCCAAACTAATCTGCCCGCCCTTTAGAACAGCACAACGCTTTCTGACTCTTCTCACAATTTCGCGATCATGGGTTGCCAAGACCACAGTCGCACCGCCGGCACTGGATTTTAAGAAAAGGTCCATAAGTGACCAAGTAAAATCTCGATCTTGAGCACCCGTGGGCTCATCTGCGATAATTAACTCGGGTGAACGCACCAATGCACGAGCAACCGCAACACGTTGAGCTTCACCTCCAGATAAAGTAGAAGCTAAATGATCCCGCTTGGGTTCTAGTCCCATTCGATTCAGAAGCTCACTAATTTTCCCTTTGCATTGAGCAGAAAGAACACGCTGCCCTGCCAAAGAAAGTGAAAGAGCAACATTATCAAAAACACTGAGATCTGGAATCAACCTCACATCTTGAGGGACATATCCCAAAGACTGTCGAATCGCTCTTAAAGTAGACGCAGAAACAGTCGATAAATTATAACCAAATAATTGAATCGTTCCAGATGAAGGCCTTTCCTCAGTAGCAATGAGTCTCAAAAGAGAAGATTTACCTGCTCCACTTCCACCGACTACGTAAAGAAAATCTCCTTTTTTCAATTCCAAATTTACTTGATTTAAAATTCGCACTTGATTCTGATACCACTTTGAGACTCCGGCTAAAACAACCATACAACCCCCCATCCATCAGAATACCATTTGACATAGAACTCATAAAGTCATAAATTTACGTCATCAAGATGAGAGACTTCTTCATCCGATTGAATTGGACTTACCGACCGCTTGCCTTTATCTCTTTTTATGCATTTTGGATACTCATTTTCCGCCTCTTAGCGTTGAGTTGTATTGCTTACTTTACCCTCTCTCCCACTTCTCATTTTCAAGATATCACTGATGCATGGAGCGCATCTGAAGTCAGTGTCATTGGTTTATCTGCTCTCCTCTTTGTGAGTCTACTCTGCGGACTCTATCCGCTCACTTCAACATCCCTTTCTGAAGTCATCACCAGAAAAAGTATCGAAAGAGGGTTTTTGCCAGGTTTTATTCAAGGGGCATTTTTTGCTGGAGGTATTGTTCTCGCTTTTTTACTCAGTGGAGTTTATCGATACCTCGGATATTTTATTCAACTCAATGAAGCGCCCTTAGAAATCATAAACATTATCCTCCGAATGACAGCCCTAGTCACACTCGTTTTTTGTGAAGAATTTATATTTAGATATAAGCTGCGAAAATTCCTGAGTCAGCATCTCCCTGAGAAAATAGCAGTTCATATAGTGGCAGGTTGTTATTGCTTGGTTAAAATATTACAATTTGATTTAGGAATCATGCATTTTTTTACGCTTTATTTAGTTTCTCTATCGCTTTTTTATCGGTCTCCAGATAGCAGTCAATTTGCAAAAAGCGCTGGCTTCTGGGCAGCCATCCTCATTATTTTTCAACCAATTCTGAGTTTGCCTATTTTCGGCAATGACTTCTCAGGTATACTATTAGTGAAGTATCAACCGATCGCTAAAATAGAAGACCCTACAGACCCTTCTCATTCGGTCATTCGCTTCCTAACCGGAGGTCTAGGTGGTCCTATTTCTAGCTTTACTTTTCAGCTCCTCTTGATTCTAGATATCTGTCGCAGTATTTTCAGACAGAAAAAGCAAGAAAGGTTAGCCTTATGTCTCCACACATCAACCCAGCTGGCATCATCGAACTTATTACCCAATCAGGATGGGTTGCTAAGCTAGTTTTAATTTTTCTATTGAGTGCGTCACTCTTTTGCTGGGCAATTATCATCTCTAAATGGCGCACTCTTTCTCTCGCACAAAAACAGGATGAGAAATTTTTAGCTCTATTCTGGAAGGGAAAAAGCATTGAAGAAATCGTAAATAATTGTGAAAATCTTCCAAACTCTCCGATTGCCTCTATCTTTAAATACGGAGTGAAAGAGCTGAGAAAAATTTCAGGAGTAGATAACAATAATCCTTCCCAATCAGAAAGAATTGAAAATATCTGTAGGGCTCTCAGCCGAGCAGCAAGTCATGAAGTCTCTAGCTTAGAAAAAAATGTGCCCTGGCTTGCAACCACCGCAAGTGCGGCTCCCTTTATTGGACTTTTTGGAACAGTATGGGGAATTATGAACTCCTTTCAAAGCATTGGCGCGACAGGAGCAGCTAACCTGGCAGTTGTTGCTCCTGGAATTTCAGAAGCCCTCATTACAACAGCAACCGGAATAGCAACTGCAATCCCAGCCGTAATAGCTTATAACTATTTTGCAGGACAAATCAAAAAAGTTGCAGTGGATATGGAATGCTTCTCACAAGACTTTATTAATATTATTCAAAGGAGTTTTATGAGCGGAAAAAAAGGGAACTAAAATGGCATTCCATCCTCCATCACAAGGTAAAGGATTAGTGACACTTGCTGAAATCAATGTAACGCCTTTAGTCGATGTCATGCTTGTATTACTCATAGTATTCATGATTTCAGCTCCTTTAATGCAACAAGGGGTACAAGTAGATCTACCCAAAGCGAATGCCGGGAGCCTGAGTGAAACTCCAGAACAAATGGTATTAAGCATCAACAAATCTCGGCAAATATCGATTGCCGAACATATGATTACTCAAGGGAGTCTTTTCAAAAGATTGGAAGCCATTGTTGCTGTGAAATCAAATATTGAAGTAGTCATTCAAGCAGATCAAACTCTTCCTTATGGAGTCGTTGCGCAACTGATGGCTGAAGTCAAAAGAGCAGGAATTAGCCGCGTTGGCCTAGTCACTCAACCGGGCGAAAATCTTTCTCAATTATGAACGAAAGTTCACTCGAAATCAAAACAGGGTTCAAATGGTCACTTATTGGGCACTTCCTCCTGATTGGAATCGTGCTGATTCAGTGCATTGTATTTCACCAAAAGACACCACCCTATATTCCAACACTAAAAGTAGACCTTGTTGCGCTACCTGATGTGCTCAAGAAAGATTTAACCCTCGAGCAAACCAAGAATGAGATTAATGACCTCTTAAAAAAAGAAGAAAGCAAAAAAGAAAAGACTTCCCAGCAAAAAATAAGTTCTCCAGACTCTCTAAAAGTCAAGAATAGAGTGGAAATCAAAAATAAATCTGCCTTAGAAAGAATCAAAGCGCTAGCAAAAATTCCAGAGGACCACCCAAAAAGCGACCGCCGTTCCTATCAAAAACTCATCCAAGGAAATCATATCTCTTTAGGCTCGAGTCTTTCAGGCGAAGCCAAAGAAGCCCAAGTAACTCACTATCACGATTTCTTACTCCATCAATTACAGGAACACTGGACACTTCCCACATGGATTGATCGACAAGATTTTTCAGCGCGAGTAGAAATCTATATCGACCACAAAGGAAACGTCCAAAAACTTCACTTTTTAAAATCTTCCGGAAACTTAAAATTTGATGAAGCTGTAAAACGAGCCATCCACGAAAGTGAACCGTTTCCCCCTCCTCCAGCAGAACTTCAAAGCACCCTTCTCTCGGATGGAATTTTATTTGGCTTTCCGTTATAGTGGATACCAAATGAATTCAGAATGGCGCAATCAATTCTTATCGACTCTCCTCCTCTCGATCATCTGTTTGTCCTTCTGGCTTTCGCCGTTGGCCAAAGCTTCTGAAAAAGTTTACCTCCCCGTTGGAAAAGCACGCACGAAAAAAACCGTTCTTGCTTTTCCAGAAATTCGACTCAAGAACTCAATCGGCTTACCTAAGAGTTCGACTCTCTCCAGCTTGTCTAAAACTCTTTCAGAGACTATTTTGAAAGATTTAAATTTCATGGATTTATTTCGATTTTTGGAATCCTCTGCCTTTATTGAAAACCCTTCACAAGGTGGAATGACCCTGGATCAATTTAAGCTCTCCGACTGGACCACCCTGGGTGTTGAATTCCTCATCAAATCAGAAGTATCGATGGATACTCATCAAAACCTTATTTTTGAAGTCCATCTCTACGATACGTTTGGAGCAAAACAAGTTTTAGCAAAACGCTACTTAGCATCGATGCAGGAAGTAAAAGCTATTGCTCATAGTTTTGCAAATGATGTCGTACAAACACTCACAGGGATTCCTGGAATTTTTCAAACAAAAATAGCAATGTCTTGTGATCATTCAGGAAAAAAAGAAATTTACATGATGAATTACGATGGAACCGAAGTGAAACAAATCACTCATCATCGATCTATTGCATTTGCACCAGCATGGAGTCCAGACGGCAGTCGAATTGCCTATTCTCTTTTCACTCGACATTCCAATAATATAAAAAATATTGATTTATATGAATTTAACTTTACGACAAATACGGTACGGATGCTTTCTGGCCGTCAAGGAATCAACAGTGGAGCAGCCTATTCTCCTGACGGAAAAAGCATCGCTATGACTCTTAGCTATCTAGGAAATCCAGAAATCTTCTTGCTTAACCTAGATTCTAAATCATTAGTTAAAATGACAAAATCATTTGGATTTGATGTAGACCCCGCATGGGACACCAGTGGGAAAAAAATGGCCTTTGTTTCTTCAAGAACCGGCATGCCTATGATTTTTACAATGAATGTTGAAGACAAAAGTGTTCAAAGGCTCACTTATGCGGGAAGATATAATGCTACTCCAACATGGTCTTCACAAAAAAATAAAATTGGCTTCGCTGGCTGGATTGATAAAAGTTTTGATATTTTTATCATGAATGCCGATGGTACTAATATAGAAAGAATTACTAAGAACCAAGGAAATAACGAAGATCCTTTTTTTAGCCCAGATGGAAATTTCTTGGTTTTTAGTTCAAATAGAACCGGACAGAAAAACATTTATCTTATGAACATTGATGGAACATTTGTAAAAAGATTAACTTATGGATTGGGTAACTGCGTTAGCCCCAAGTGGTCAAACCCACCCGTTGCAAATATTTCAAATGTTCAGCATTAGGAACTATTTATGGAACTCTACCACAAGGATATAAAAGCCCTCCAACCCGACACCCCCAGAGAAATTGATGAACGCCTACGGCGCCGCTATTTAGATCGCTTAGGTCAACGCGTTAAAAAACTGCGAAAACTCTTAATTGAAAGGAACTGGGAGAATCTCCGATCGGAGTGCGGTCAACTTGCAGTCAGTGGCGAAACGTTTGGATTCGAACGGCTGACGCTCCTTGCAATCGGTGCTCAAGAATCTATTCCGCAAGGAAAAATTTCTAAAGCCGCAACGCCTTCCAAAGCAAAGCAAACAGCCGAAGCACTGATTGCCACCATTGATAGTATACTCATGGAACACACCGTTTCGAGAGTTTAGACCAACTGAGGATTAGGGGATTCCTTTTTCTTCAACCTGACCCGGGGTTCCCAAAAAGCGAAAAACTTCACCCAATTCCTGTTGAGCCACTCGACGCCTTCCTTTTAAGTCGGATCCGGTTTCCAAAACACTGGAGTAAAGGTGAGCATACCAAAAATAATTTCTAGCAATGGAAGCAACATATTCCCGCGTTTCTTTAAATGGAATCAAGTCAAGAAACAAAATTCTATTCTTCACCGGATATCTCACTAGCCATTGATCTACCCGACGGGGTCCTGCATTGTATGCAGCCAATGCTAATTCGGCGTCTCCACCAAATCGTTCCAAAAGCCCCGCAAAATACTTCGAACCTATCTTCAGATTAAATGCAGGTTCAAAGAGTCTATCGTATTTTTTAATCCGCTCAAATCGACGCGCGGTAGCAGGCATAACCTGCATCAAACCGATTGCCCCAGCAGAACTGCGTGCCCTGGAATTGAAAGCACTTTCTTGGCGAATCAAAGAAAGCAAAAGTTTTGCGTCCATTTCATTCTGCCTGAGAGCATTTCCTTGAACTGGATTCTTTGGAAAATAGACTTTTAAAGAAGATTTAGAAATAAGCTCCGGATTCTCTCGGAATACCTTACTCAACAATCTGAAATTTTTAATGTGATAGTTGAAACGACTATAAAGTACACCCATATAAAGACGGAATTTTGGCTCAGTTTTATCTACCTCATTCTGAATGCGATCCATGAGCTCCTGAGCAAGTTGAACCTCTTGAATAGCCCATAAAGCCTCAATAACTCTTACTTTTTCATTTAGATGGGGATTTTTTTCTGTTCGAAATAAAATCTTAGAATCTGATTTCAAAGTCAGCGGTAATTTTTGAAAGACATTCTCCTTTTGAACTAACAGAGTATGAAAATTAAAAGGATATTTTTCAACAAGCTGCCTTCTCGACTGCTCCCCTAAAGGAGAAGCTCCTTGACATTGGATTTTCCAAAATAGTGCTCGAGATCGATAATCTATATTCGTAGAACGTGTTGCCAAATCATTCAGATAAGGAAGGGCAACTTTGCACTGCTCCTTTGCAATATAAAATAAACTCAACCGATATTTTGCTCGACTCGCATTCTCACTATCACCACAAGATGCTGCTTTTTCATAAAGCTTCATGACTGCTGTCTGGACTGTCAAATCAGGAAGAAATTCCTCAAGTTTAGTGGCAAGCATTTGATTCAATGCTGTATTTTTACAGGAAGACAAAGAAATCGATTGAGATACAAGCCTTTGAAGATGGGAGTAAACATTTTCGTTACGAAGAACAGCTCGAACCTCAGACTCTGATGTGGAAGAAAGGCGTTCGACATTGCCATTCTGAATCCAGGAACGAATTTCATAACGATTATGCATCGATTTTAAAATAGCTAAAAGAGAAGAAGGTGAACTATGATCTACTTCTTTACGATCAAAATCCTTCAAAACAATACAAAATGGCTTGAGCTTCGAATTTTTCTCACATAAACGAAAAGCCTTTTCTCGGACACTTGCATATCGCCAATCCAGTCTAGTCCGAGCAAACCACTGGGCATTCTGCTTCATCCCAACTTGATTTTGAGCAGATTCGAAGCTGAGACCCGTTAAATTACGTTTCAGCGTATCTTGCAAAGAATGTCCATTACTTTCCTCTTCGCTCAAATCTTCAATTTTTACTTGTGGTGTAATATTTGAATCAGCCCTGAAACAAGTAAAAAAATGAAAGAAAAATAAAAGAAAAAAAATTTTGTAGAAACGAGTCGAAATACTGTTCCACATATCTATTTTTTTAACATAACGAAGTTGCCTAGAATACACTCTTTTATGCGAAAAATTATTTTTAAAGATTGAATGGTTGCCTCAACTCAGAAACTTGTTATATCCATCCTCTTAAGGAGAATTTTTTATGACGAGAGAACGTGTCATGGTAGTCAATGGGGCAAGGACACCTTTTGTTCGCGCCCGAACAGTCTTTAAAAAGATCCCTCCTTCTACACTGGGGGGTGTGGCGCTTCGAGAAACAATTGCACGTTCTCATTTAGACCCCAACCTGGTCGAAGAGATCTATTTTGGCATTGTAAGCCCACCAGCGGATGGAACAAATATTTCTCGTGAAGCCCTTTTTGACTCAGGCTTGCCTCCAACGATTCCATGCACTACAATCAATCGCTATTGTGCCTCTGGTGCAGAAGCAGCGGCTGGAATCGCAGCAAAAATTATTGCAGGGCAAATCGATATCGGAATTGCGGGAGGAGTCGAATCCATCAGTTCGGTTCGAGCGCTATTTAGTCAAGAAGCCACAGATTTCTTTCAAGACATGGGTCGAGCAAAAACTCCTACTCAAAAATTAGCTCACTTAGCTCGATTTAAACCCCGGCTTTTAACTCCGCATGCACCTGGGATTAAGGAACCTACTACTGGCTTAACCATGGGACAATCCGGCGATCTCATGGCTCGTGAATTCAAAATTAGCCGAGAAGAACAAGACCAATTTGCAGCGAACAGCCATAAAAAGGCCCATGAGGCATGGGAAAGAGGATTTTATAGAAGCCATGTTGTTCCAGTCGGAACTCCTGATGGAAAAGTAATCGATCGAGATACCGATATTCGTTCCGATACCTCAGCAGAAAAGCTCTCTCGACTACGTCCTGTTTTCTATCCAGACGGGACCATTACAGCCGGAAACGCAAGTCCACTCACAGATGGAGCCGCTGCAGTTCTCTTAATGAGCGAAACAAAAATGAATGCACTACAAATGACCCCTCTTGGGGTCATTCGAGGAGTCGCTTCCGCTGCAGTAAATATCCACCAAGAACCACTCCTGATTGGTCCGGCATTTGCTATTCCACGCGCTTTAAAACAAGCTGGAATTCGTTGGGAAGATCTCGATTTAATTGAGATGCATGAAGCATTTGCTGCTCAAGTCCTTTCTACTCTTCAAGCAATTGAATCTAAAAAATGGGCGCAAGAAAAACTAGGACTGGATCATGCTATTGGTCAGGTCGACCGATCCAAACTCAACGTCAATGGAGGAAGTATACCACTCGGACATCCTTTTGGGGCTACTGGAGCCCGCATGATTCTCCAAACTCTTCATGAATTGAAAGCTCGCAAAAAAAAGCTAGGACTGATTTCCATCTGTGCCGCAGGGGGTTTAGGACTGGTGATGATCGTAGAGGCGCTGTGAAAAGGTGGGAATCTAATACCATACAATATTAATCAGAAATTATTTGACATCAACCTGTATTAATTATACAAGGATTCGAACGCATGCTGAAAGGATCATCCTCCCTGCAAAAACAAGCTCTGCAGCTCAGACTTCTGAACGAGCTTTCGACCAAACTTCAAAGTTTGCTCCAATCTGAAAATATTTTTCAGGAAATTATTAATATTATCCAAAGTCGATTCTCTTACTATTGCATTCACATTTGGAGTGTCGGTGCAGATCAATCGTACCTACTCGAGGCGCAGGCCGGAGCGTATCGGAACCATATTCGAATTGGTCACGTAGTACCTAGCTCGGAAGGAATTATAGGGGTTGTGACTCAAACCCAACGCAGCTACCTTTCCAATGACCTTTCGAATGACAAACACTATACGAATCTTTCATTTCCAGTAGAAAGCCAATCACAACTCAGCGTCCCCATTATGAAAGAAGGAGAAGTCGTTGCGGTCCTGAATATTGAGAGCGACCAAAAAAATGCATTCGATGAGGAGGATAGCATCACTCTCGAATCGGTTGCTTCACAAATTACAGTCGCAATCACGAATCGAAGACTTTACAAAGAAGCTACTAGTTTTAATAAAAAACTTCAAAATGCAGTGGAAGAAAAGACTTTGGAACTCAGACGAGCCCACGAGCGTATTCTCGAGCAGCAACGCCTTCTGCAAAAAGAAAACAAAGTATTAAAGAGCTGGATTATTCAAGATCACAAAGGGATGGAAATTATAGGAAAAAGTCCTTCAATCTTAAGCGTGCTCTCGTTAGTAGATAAAATTGCTCCGACCACCGCCACTGTACTCATTCAAGGTGAAAGTGGCACAGGCAAAGAACTCATTGCTCGCCGCCTCCATTTTAAAAGTGAGCGCGCAAGCAGTACCTACATCACCGTGAATTGCGGAGCGCTTCAAGAATCCCTCCTAGAATCTGAGCTTTTTGGTCATGAAAAAGGCTCCTTTACGGGTGCAATGAGTCATAAAATGGGACTCTGCGAAACAGCAGATGATGGCACCCTTTTCATGGATGAAATTGGAGAAATGTCGTTAGGGATCCAATCTAAACTTTTACGTTTTCTACAAGAAGGCGAATTTTATCGCATTGGCGGAAAACGCCCTATCCGAGTCAATGTGCGTGTCATTAGCGCAACGAATCGTGATCTAGAACGGGAGGTAAAAGAAGGCAGATTCCGAGAAGATCTTTTTTATCGACTCAATACGATCACCCTCAAAATGCCCCCCCTCCGCAAGAGAAGAGAAGACATCCCCGTTTTAGTTGAATTCTTCCTAAAAAATTCAAGATTTGGTAGATCCCCTCAACAAATTAAAAAAGTGGATCCCAGAGTCTTAGAAGTCTTATCCAACTATGCATGGCCTGGAAATATCCGCGAACTTCAAAATACTATTGAGAGGTTAAAGATTTTATCTGAAAATAATGAAATCCGATTAGAAGATATCCCTTTTTCCATTCGCATGCCAAAAGTGAGATCTGAAACAAATGATTCTACATGCGATATGCCGCTGGAAGCTGTAGAAAAAGGTCACATTCTGCGTACTTTAGCGTATAATCATGGAAATAAAACAAAAACTGCTCAAAGCTTAGGTATTACAATTAAAACGCTCTACAATAAACTCCATCGCTATGGAATTTTACAAACCCAAACCATTCCGCCTACAGGCTCGGAAGTATTGGTTTAAACTGAAAGTTTAAGGAGAAAAAAATGTCTACAAAAATTGCTCAAAAAGCGGCCACTGTTAAGAAAGATGCAACAAAAAAACTAGGCTCAACCCCAGCATCTGCAAAAGCAGAAAAAAAAACTCCCTCAAGCGGAAAAATAGAAGATAAATTAGCTTCTGCAGAAAATGATCCAGAGACCCCTTCGATTGATCTCGATGAGCTGGAAGAACAAGAGGATGAAGCAGCTTCATCAGCAAGCAGCCAAAGCGGAAATGCTGCAGCATTAGCCGCTGCAACAGGATCCACTGAAATGTCAGCATCTTTTAAGAATTTTCGACACCATCCTGATATGGAAAATTTTTATCGTTTTATTTATGAAAACGACCTCCGACATGAAGCCCTTGCCATTATTGATGAAATTATGGCTGAAAAACAGCAGCGCAAATTAGGAAAACCCACCAAGGGACCCTCCCATTGAAATCCATTTTTATATGGGAATCTGAAACTGGGTTTGATAGTCCTCATGGTCGGAGATAAAATCCCTTCCATATGAAAAAAAATTATCTGCTAGCGCCTGGCCCAACGCCCATTCCAGAATCCGTTGCTGCCGTATTTGGACAGCCGATGATTCATCATCGTACACCTGCATTTCAAAATATATTTGAAGATGTCCGTGCAGGGCTCAAATACCTATTCCAAACGAAGCAAGACGTCGTTTTACTCGCTGCAACTGGAACGGGAGCAATGGATGCCTGCATCTCGAATCTCTTTAAGCGTGGAGATCAGGTCATTGTCATCAATGGCGGGAAATTTGGTGAACGTTGGGTAAAAGTTGCTCAAGCTTATTCACTTCAACCGATCGAAGTAAAAGCTGAGCTAGGCGAAGCTATTGAAATCCAGCAATTAGAAGCAGCCATTCAACTCCACCCCGAAGCCAAAGGGGTTTTATTTCAGGCGTCTGAAACCTCCACAGGGGTTCGCATGCCCACTCAAGAGATATGCAAACTTGCAAAAAATGCAGCAATGCTATCCGTTTGTGATGCAATCACAGCTTGTGGAGTATTTGATCTTCCAATGGACAAATGGAATATAGACGTTCTCATCACTGGATCCCAGAAAGCACTCATGATTCCACCTGGACTTTCTATGATTGCTCTCAGTGATCGAGCTTGGACAATGACAACTGATTCTGACCTACCTCGATTTTATTTTGATTTAAAAAAAGAACGTAAATCACAATCTAAGAATCAAACTGCCTGGACTCCTGCCATTTCACTGATCCAAGGCTTGCAGCAAAGTCTGAAACTCATCAAAGAAGAAGGATTGCATGACATTTTTAAACGTCATGAACTTCTTGCGCGGGCTACCCGTAACGCTGTTTCGGCTTTGAATTTAGAACTTTTTTCAAAAA
>CAIYTD010000201.1 GCA_903928955.1 Oligoflexia bacterium
AGTGGCTTTGTCCGAGCTGGAACTTTTCGCTTTCAATCAGACCTCTCGGCCCTAGATTCCAGGAGTTTTGATAAGTAAGTGCACCCATTTGCTGAGTATATCCTGTTTCTTTCTGAGTGGTAGGGTCATATTTCAGTTCTGTATGGACTAGCTTTCTAATATGTTTTTTTTATTTTTTCAATAAATATTCCAAGAAAAGATAAGCCTCCAATGACGATATATCCAATGAGAGAATAATTATCGCATGCCACTGCAGCACCAAAAGTATGAACACAGCCAGTAAAATAGTATCTTGAAATTTCAAAAATTGAGAAAATTATACAAATTAAGTAGATTTTCATATTTTTTGGATTTCAATTGAAGGGTACCCAACCTGCCCAAGGGATCTTTTAAATAGGTAAACTCCGTTTTTTCATGGCCTTCTTGCTCAATCGTCCAAGTCGCAAGCATTCCATCCGAATAGGTGGTCATCTTTTCCTGGATGGGCATTTCTCCCTGAACAAAGGTTTCTCGAGCCTGGATGCTCCCATCTGGTAGCGCAAGTGGTTTTGTTCTAGTCTTTTCCATCACTCCAGATTCTTAATAATACCAAACATCGAAGCTGCTACAATAATAATATGCCCGATCAGTGCATACTCGTTACAAGCGATAGCGCCTCGAAAAGTATTTACGCAACCAGTTTGTTGATATTTAATAATTTGAAGACCAGATAATATTATTCCAAAAATAAATAATATTATGGTAGTATTCAGGTATTTTTTTTTCATTTTGATAGCTCAGAAAAAGTCGTAGTACTTGCAGGGCTATGAATATTAGTCTGTGGCGTTGAATTTAATGTATTAGTAAAATCAGAGACCGCTCCATTTATACTTGAGCCAAGTTGCTTCCCAAACTCTTCACCAATAAATTGAGAGAAACTACTCGAAGGCGAACCAGTAGTTTCCTTTAAGAGTCCTTCTATCATTCCATTTACTACGTTAGTCGCATGATTGTTGACGGTAGGATTTGTGGAGGCTGCTAAGATTGCAGAAGTTATAGGAGTCGTGGCTACAGCGGCTGTAGCACCAAATAATTGCCCAGCGCCAACCGCTCCAACCACAGTAGCAGCTTTATTAAAATCATTATTCTGCCGTGCCACATCGGTAGGTGGCAAGTTGTTGATATCCTGACCAGCTTTCATTACACCGTAACTTATAGCCATGGTAATGGCTTTTGCTCCTGCGAGAATACCCACTGTTTCTAAAACACATCCATCCCAAACACATAACCCACTAGGATCCACAAAACTAACGGGATTCCCAGCAGCATACCCATAGAGATTGCACTCCAACGGGCTTTCGACACATTTCTCCGGATGCTCCAGAAAGAGAGGATCAGGCGTTAAGAACCGTTTCATCGCAGGATCGTAGTCTCGTTGCTCCATGCGATACGCCTTGAGATCAGGGTCGTATCCCACCTGAGCATAGTCGATGAGTCGGGATCGGATAGAGGTGTGAGCAGCTGCTGGACGCTCTCCATAGGGTTCTGGGGTTTGAAGGGACTTGCCATCGTTTGAGACCACTGTTTGTCTTTGGTCCATGAGAAGGGGCTGGTAGGCCTGGTTCTCGAGGTATCCCAGTATTTTTCCTTTTGCTCGGACGGGAGTCAGTGTGAGCTCTGGAGTTAAAACGAGTTCTCCTAAGTAGACTTCTTCTATTTTTCCATCCCGCTTTTTTAAAATTCTTTTTCCTGCGTGGTCGTAGCCGTACTCGACTTCTTTATTTGGCAAGGAAATCATTTGGCTCACGCGTCCCTGAGGACCGTAGGAGAGAAGAGCATTTTGTCCAAAAGCCTTCTTTTCAGAGACTCTGCCTAAGGAGTCTAAAGAGTAGAATCCTTGATTTGTTTTCCAGGATTTTTTATCGCCATGGCGTAAGACCCCGGCCCTTGGGCCGCTTGGGATATAAGCCATCCTTTCCGGGAGGTTATTAGGAGGACTGGAAGCCCTCCTAATCCTTATAGGATTTTGTGCCG
>CAIYTD010000202.1 GCA_903928955.1 Oligoflexia bacterium
GACTTCCGCTATCGCAAATGGAGAGAAGACTGGGGTAAGAATTTAGTTTGGCGATCCTATTTTCAAATTTTCATACTTCAAGGAATGATCCTTTTAGTCATTGGGCTCCCTCTTTGGTTTGCAATTGCATCGACACAGCCATCGAAGCCCCACTTTTTAGATATCATTGGAATCAGCCTTTGGATGATCGGGTTCACTTGGGAAACTGTCGCAGATTGGCAAATGGCTCAATTTAAAAAACTAAAAAAATCCCCCGAACAAATCATGAATCAAGGGCTCTGGAAATACAGTCGGCACCCCAATTACTTCGGAGAATCCGTCCTTTGGTGGGGCCTTTTTATTCTTTCTCTGTCCAATTCGGCACCTTTTTGGACGATTCTTGGCCCCATCACTCTTACATTTTTACTCATCCAAGTATCTGGGGTGCGTTTATTGGAAAAAAAATATTCTAAAAACAAAGCTTATAAAAAATACCAAATGACAACTTCAGCCTTTATCCCGCTTCCTCCAAAAAATTAAAAAGGCATCTATCGCAGTTCCTTATTCCAAAATTTCTTGATGCATCCACTTTCTGAGAACCTCTGGAACAACAACACTTCCATTTTTTCTTTGAAATTGTTCTAAAATTGCAGGAAAAAGACGGCTTGTTGCCAGGCCTGAAGCATTTAAAGAGTGAATATATTCAATTTTTTTACTCTCTTTGCGTCTCATGCGGATTTCGCCCCTACGCGCTTGATAATCATAAGCATTCGATGATGAACTAACTTCTTTATATTCGTTCATGCTCGGAATCCAAAGTTCAATATCAAAAGTTTTACCCATAGCTGCGCTGCAATCTTGTGCTGCGAGTTTCACTAAACGATAATGTAGTCCTAACTTCTGAACCAGCCGCTCACCCTTTTGAATCATCTCTTCCATTGCCTTTTCAGAATCCTCAGGACGAGTAAATTGAAAGAGCTCGACTTTATTAAATTGATGCCCTCGAATCATTCCTCGCTCTTGAGCCCTATAGCTGCCTGCTTCCTTTCGGTAGCAGGGAGTATAAGAAAAATATTTTCTAGGTAAACTTTCCTCAGCCAGAATCTCATTTCGATGGAGATTAATCAAAGCAGTCTCAGAAGTAGGAAGTAAAAATTGCCTCCCCTCCTGCTCTGACTCGATATAAAAAACATCTTCTTTAAATTTTGGAAACTGACCCGAGACATAACCGCACTCCTCATTCAAAATATGAGGAGGTAAAATCATTTCGTATCCATCACTCAGATGCTCTTCGACAAAAAAATTAAGAAGTGCCCACTCGAGAAGAGCGCCTTTGCCTCGATAAATCCAAAATCCATTCCCACCCAACTGAGCGCCTCGGCGATAATCAATCAAACCTAAGTCTGTAGCAAGATCGACGTGATTTTTTGGAGTAAAATCAAAAATAGGCCGACTGCCCCAGTCTCGAACTGTTTTATTATTTTCTTTTCCACCTGCTAAGACATCCTCCGCAGGCAAATTAGGAAGCGCCTCGAGTAGGAGGCGAATTTTACTCTCCAATTGCACCCATTCGTCATCCAAAGATTTAATTTCCATGGAAACGAGTTTCATCTGATCCAATTGAGACTGGACATCCACCCCCGCGGCTTTCAAACGAGGAATTTCTGAGCTCACCTGATTCCGGTTTGCTTTTAATGCTTCCACCTTCAAGATCAATTCACGGCGTTTTTGATCGAAAGCTAACAATTCACTGAAATCAACAGAGTCCATTCTTTTCAAAAGTACTTTTTTGATTTCTTCTGGGTTTTCTCGAATACGCTTTAAATCTAACACCTCAATACTCCTATTTAAAGAACTTATAGCTGATAGCGGTACGCTAATCCATAGTCTCCACCGACAGCGCCATGGTTCTGGTGAATATAAGTTAAGAACCCGCAAGTGATTAAAAGTTGAACAATAAAAAACGTCACAAGCACAGGGAGGGGATGCTTCCAATGCAAAAGGAGTTGACGAGAGATCCAAACCCACTGCAGAGGAAATAGAACGATTAAGTAATGATTTTGAACATAAAACCCAGTCAACGACACGCCGATACCAAAACCCCAAAAAGCTGCATTTTGGAGAAAAGCGGTGGAAGACTCTGTGCCCATTACCATTTGTTTCCAGGACCTACGCTTTTCCCAAATCGAACAACAGCTTTTCATTAAAGTAAGAACCAAAATACTAACCAAAATCAGATGCAAAACTCCTACAAAATAGGTGGAATATCCTGAAATCAGAGGATACCGAAGAAAATCGATCCATCTGCCTCTACCTAAACTATAAGAAAGCCCCATTCCAGTAGAATTCTTTATCCAAAAGCGCCAGAACTGAAATTGAAAGATCATCATCGGGTTAAAGCGACTCTCGGTTCTAGAAATATTTTTAAATAAAAAATAAACCCAAGGAATTAAAGGCAAGGCTCCTAAAGCAGAACCCAACGACCAGGGAAGAAGCCAGGTGGGGCGCCTCAAAAAAGGGGGGTTTAAAAGCGCAGGTCCAAAAAAAAGAGTCCAACTCCAAAGAGCTGCGGCCAAAAAAAATCCAGACATGTGAATCTGACCTAATAGCATTCCTATCATTCCCCATAGAAATGCCCCCCACCAGCTTTGCCTCATCCACCATGCCCAAAAAAAAGCCAAACTCCAAATCGGATAAATGCTTGGAGACCAGATTTTTCGGGCCAATAGGACTGCGATCGGATTCACAGCCATCAAAGCAATTCCCCAAAACCAAAAATTTCTTTCGTCAGGTGGCACTATCTTTGCGGCAAAAACTACGAGCCCGAATAAAGCGAGAATGCTCAAAAATTGAATCCAACGAGCAATATCGATCGGAGTCTGGAGAGGAAGGACACTCGCTGCAGCCTCATTCACCCAAACGCTGAGACCTGGATTGGGAATTCCGACCCCTGAAATCACTCCCACCCACGGATATTTCTCGTAACCAGGCTGCCCCAATGCGTAGCCTGCAATATCTCGCTCGTCTTTTTTATACTCCATGTCTTCGACCCAAATGGTACGGAGTACAATTCCAATCAATAGAATAGGAATCAGGGAAAAAAAACCGCTGACTCCCAAGGGCTTCTTCATTTTACGATCCTCTTAAATGTTAAGTGCCCTCTGGCCTGACTACGTAAACAGGACAATTCGAATCCCGAACCACTTGACGCGTAATACTTCCCAATAATGCAGAAGTCACTGAACCACTTTCTGCAGCCATTGCAATCCAAGCTACATTTTGAGATTTTGCTTGTTCGAGAATGGCCTCAGAAGTAGTATTTTGAGCCGGCTGGAAATGAATTTTGATTTTTACTCCACGCATCTGGGCCTTTTCAGCCCAGCGATCTGCCATTTGTCGCCTAGAGCCCTCTTCCTCAGTTAAATATTCTGGAGTTGACACCCAGCTACCCGAAAAAAGATATGCTCCAGCTTGGAGAATCGGCTCCATTCGGCGAGGTAAAATGTGAAGCAATACAATTTCTGCATTCAAAGTTTTAGCAAAGCTCAAAATGTTTTTATAAGCTTCAGCCGAGCTTTCCGAAAAATCTGTCGCAAATAAAATTTGATTCTGCTGAACATTCTTTAAACACTCAGGACTAACGGTAATCACTGGCAAATAGGAATGAAGAAGGAGCGTTTCCACAAAACTTCCTAAAAAAAGCCGAGAAAGTCCATGCCTGGCATGAGTACTTACCCCGATAAAAAGAGCTTTTTTTGAAGAAGCATAGTTGACTAGTGTCTGTACTAAGCTCACTGCGGATGAATCATCGACAGCTAAAACGCGCGCTGGCAAAAAATGCTTGCTCCGAATTTCTTTCACGCATTCGTTCGCTGCTTTTTCTGCTGCTTCTCGATATTGAACCAATTGAGTCCTATCCATCTCAGGAGCTTGCGCTTCATCAAAAGCAAGATTCAAAACATAGACAGGCTCAATAAAAGCATTTTCTTCTTCTGCAAGTCGTTGGAGAACTGAAATAAGCTGAGAACGCGAAGGTAAGCTCTCTTCAAAAGGATCAATTCCCCAAATAATATGTTTTACATATTTAGAATTCATAGTTCCTCCTTTAATTCAGACGGGGCTCTAAAGAACTACTGGGATGAGCTAGATTTTCTAATTTTTCTAATTTTTGTCTTAACTCTTCAGGCAGAAAAACTCCTGAACTTCCAGTATATCCCTCATAAGTACTTTGTTCATACCTCCGATAACAAACCTCTGCAGTTGGGGTATGAGGTGCTTGCTTAATACAAGCTTCATAATAAATATCATAAATATCTTCTAGAATGAGCGGTCGAAGCACATCATAACACATACCTGCCATGAGCAGCGCCTCCTGCGCATACCTACCATGAGGAGCCTTTTGCAGGAGTTCATGAACTACTGCAGTAGCACGCAAATAAAGAATATCAGCCGAATGATCCATAGGATATTTTTGAATTTCCCGAGCCTGAGCAATGAGCTGCATTGCTTCAACATGCAGTCCCTCTTCGGTTAAAGCGCGCTGAGAAAGTTCCTCTTTCCATTTCACAATTGACTCTTTCCACTTCAGTGCATCTTGTTTTATAAAAAAAGGAGCTTTCATAGATCCAATCACCCGCTCTACCAAAGCTCTCGCTTGATCCGGATCTTTTTTAACTCGGACAGAAATTGCCAAACCATATCGAACAGCCTGTTCCCACTCCAAAGGTCGTTTGACAGGAGCTGTAGGATCGTCTACTATTTTCTGAAATAAATCTAAAGCCCGGTCATACTGACGCGTCGCCGCATAGAATCTTCCTTTTTCGATAGGATATAGATCTGCTGCTACTGGCTCCAAAGGCAATGCAGAAAAACTAGGGCCTGAACTATTTCGAGTATGACAAGCAATACAATAACCAGAGATGTGATTTAAAATCACTTTTGCATAAGTACGATTTCCAGATTTCAGAGCCCAATATGCCCTTTTGGTCTCATCCTGAAAAAGATCCGTTAAGATCTGAATAGTGGGATCTGGATCTGGCGAAATTCCGGCTTTTGACAAATCATGTGCTCGATCCAATAACTTTTTAGTATTTTTTTCAATTCGAATTCTATTTCCAGGCGCGTTAAATCTTCGATCACTGCTCGTATCAGTAGTGATTTCAGCTAGTATTTTATAAAGATCTTGCATTTTCTCACGCCAAGAAGCGCTAGAACTAGCTGGGGAAGGGGCAACTGTACCAGAATAAACTTTACCTGCTATTGCATAGAAAGCAAATAAAGCAATCATTCCAATTATCTGAACTCTATAGCGATCTTTCATAAATAAAGCCCCTTCCCGTTAAAATTATTTCTAGTCATTGGGAAAATAGATCTTTCCAACCTACTAGGAGACAGCGCGATAGTTTTGTTGAATCACTTCGCTTAATACACGTAAACCATCGACTGCCGTAAAAATACCTACTACTTTTCCATTGTCTTGAACAACAATAGCACATCCGTACTTATGCTCAGCCATTTCTGAAACCACAGCATCCAGTGGAGTCTGTAGTTTTACAGTATAAGGATCAGGCGTCATGATGTCATCTATTCGTAATGCTGAATCAGACTGAAACGAAGCTGCCAGCTTGATATCCCGATCGCTTACGACGCCAATTAACTTACCATCCTCTTCTACAGGAAGATGACGAATACAGTGCATTCTCATCAATTCCAACCCTTTGACTACACTCAAGTCTCTAGCGACAGTATGAGGCATAGTAGTCATGTATTTTTCAATTTTTGGAATCTGTTTCATTATATATACTCCTTACATTTGAATAAATCATGCATTGAGCCAAAACAAAAGTAAACACCCTTCAATAAAATTAAATCGTAAATTCAATTACTTAAAAAAACTGAATTAAAAGAATCCACTTTTATTTGAGACAAAAAAGATTATTTATTTGACAAATTGTCCCGCAAACTAAAATCGGCTCATTCGATAAAAATTTCCATTTATTGAGAGTTTTAACATTTTTATTCCTAGCACTCCTGCTATTCTTCGAAAAGAATGAGTTCAATTCGATTCAAAGTTTTGTCCTATAATATTCATAAAGGATTTTCTAGCGGAAATCTAAAATTCACTCTCAGACAAATCAAACAGTCTATTCAGCAAATTCAGCCCGACTTAGTCTGTCTCCAAGAAATTTTAGGATACCATGAGCATCATAAAAAGCATTTCCCGCAACATCCTCATTTTTCTCAACCCGAGTATCTTGCAGAAGGGCTTTGGCCTCACCTCACATATGGAAAAAATGCTGTTTACCCTAAAGGTCACCATGGAAATGCAATTTTGAGCCGTTATTCTATTCAGTTTTGGGAAAACCAAGATATTTCTCTCAACTCTCTAGAACGACGCGGCATGCTTCACTCCATCCTCAAAATTCCAAAACTCGCCACCCCACTGCACATCATTTGTATTCATCTCGGACTTTTTGAGACCGATCGAAACTACCAAATCAATACTCTTTGCGATAGAATTCGAGCCACCATTCCAAACAATGAACCTCTTTTAGTGGCTGGAGATTTTAACGACTGGAGAAAAGTTGCAAGCGCTGCGCTTCTCAATGAAGTAGGACTAACCGAAGCGTTTCTCGAATTTCAGGGGAGTCACGCAAAAACTTTTCCTGTATGGCTTCCTGCACTTTCGCTCGATCGCATTTACTATCGAGGATTGAAATTAGAAAATGCGATCTGTTTAAAAGATGCCCCCTGGAGCAAACTATCAGATCATGCACCTCTATTCTGCGAATTTCTCATTTCAAAAAATAAAACAATATGAATCAACGCATCCTCATCGAAGTAGTTCAACATTTTCTAAATATTTTAAGTTTTTTCTTAGGCATTTATCTCATCACAGAAGTCATTCGAGATCGCAAAAACCCGGGAAGCACGTGGGGATGGCTTTTAATCATGGTTTTAATTCCCTATCTGGGTGTCCCCCTCTATCTTACTCTAGGCAGAAGGAAACTAAAAATCAAAGCCACTCAAAAATCCAGCCTTTACAAGCCCATTGCCTATGACGATACTCCTACAGAACTTTCATCATTAGAACGCCTCCTTCTTTCCTCGGGAGGACCCAAAAAAAATTCTACCAATAAAATTGAAACTCTATTATCCGGGGAAACAACTTATAAGAAAATGATTCATGTCCTTCAAAACGCCAAAAAAAGTATTTGGATCACGACTTTTATTTTAGGAAATGACTCAGTGGGCTCGGAAATTCTTCAGATTTTAACTCAACAAGCTCAAAACGGAGTCCATGTCTGCTTGTTACTAGATGGTCTAGGCTCTTTTTGGGTGCCCCGGCTGAAGCTCTGGAAGCTCAAAAAAGCAGGCGGAAAAATTTCCTTTTTTTTGCCTCTCATTCATATTCCCTTTTTTGGTCACTCCAATCTGAGAAATCATAGAAAACTCATGATTGTAGATGAGAAAATCGCTCTCTTAGGAGGTATGAATTTAGCCGAAGAATATCTAGGCACAAACCCTGATCCGAAACGTTGGATTGATCTTTCCTTTTCCATCGAAGGAGAGGGAGTTTCTGATTTATCCACTATTTTTTCTTCCGATTGGAAATTTGCTTCTAAATCAAAACTCCATCGAATCGTTCCGATCCTCCATCAACCCTCAGGAAGCTCTTCTCTCCAAATCGTAGGAAGCGGACCCGACGTTTCTGGAGACCCTCTTTATGACTCGATTCTCTATTCCATCTTTAGTGCCCAACACCGCATTTGGATGGCAACACCCTATTTCATTCCTGATGACACCCTAGCAAAGGCCCTGGAAATAGCTTGCCGCCGAGGAGTAGATGTGAGGCTCATTGTGCCTAAAAAATCGAATCATCTCTTTGCTGATTTATGTCGAGGAAGCTACCTCAGACAACTCGAACTTGCAGGGGGGCATATTTATTTTGATTTACATACAATGATGCATGCAAAGGTAACACTGATTGACGACAACTATGCTGTAGTGGGTTCTGCTAATATGGACATGAGAAGTCTTCTTTTAAATTATGAAGTCGGACTATTTCTTTATTCTCAAGACGATATTCAAACTATTTCTCATTGGTTTCTCAAACTTCAACACCTGGCCTATCGAGAAAATCTAAAAAGAAATTTTTCTACAGATTTTTTAGATGGATTAGGAAGAATTTTAGGACCCATGCTTTAGCTTCCTTGTAAAGGCTACTAGATATGAGGCTGGTGCCGCTTACACAGCCTCATATCTAGTAATTACGCTTCATTAATCAAAGAATATTACCAAGATTGTTGGAAATCGTTCACAATGGGCTGAAAATCGTTCACCATTGCTGGAATCTCCCTCACTATTTCTCCCACAAGCCTTAGCTCTTGAGCGGTAGTCATCCCTCCAAAAGGTCTAGGCTGCTGTGGAAGAGGACGACGATAATTTTCTGGAGGATTTGCTGCTGGAGGATTTGATGGAGCATAACTAGAATAAGAAGGTGGATAAACAGGAGGAACTAGTTGCACCACAGGCCTGGCAGCGGGAGCTGGTTGTACGACAGGAGTTGGCGCTGAAGGTTCATAGGCCCCTGCACACAATAAAATACTTGCAATACCACCATTGCCATTTGTTCTTGCAATTTGTATAGCGGTTTTACCATCAACACTCATTTCATGAACATTAGCGCCAGCCTGAGTCAGAAGTTGAACTACACTCGCATGATTCTTCTGAACGGCAAGAATAATTGCGGTGGCACCATTGCTATTTTTACTATCTAAATCTACTTTTGCATCAATAAGAGCTGAAACAATGCGATTTTGTCCTTCTTGAGCTGCAAGATGCAATGCCGTATTATTTTGTTTATTTCTGGCATCTACATCCGCTCCAGCTTGAATAAGAGCTGAAACAATTTGAGTATATCCTTTTTGAACCGCAATCAGGAGAGGAGTTTCCCGATATTGATTAAGCTCCTCCAGGTTTGCTCCCTCACTGATCAAATTTCTAATCTGAACGAGATTATTTTCTCTGACTGCATCCAGAAGTGGCTGATTAACCGCGCCTGCATCGAGTAAAATACTAGTGATAGCAGCATGTCCCTTATTTCTCGACCAGAAAAGTGCAGTCTTCCATTCGTTATCCGTTGCATTTAAATCTGCTCCGGCTCGAACTAAAGATCTTACTATTTCGGTAGATCCATTCTTAGCAGCAAGAATAAGCCCCGTTTGACCAGTCCTTTCATCTACAAGTTCCAGGGTTGCTTTTTGACTAATCAAATTTTCTACCTGACTCAAATTATTTCTTTCAACCGCAAATAGTATGGACTCATTTTGTGGAACGGGTGGAAAATTTCCAATTCTTTGAGCACCGGCTGCAACTAAAATATTTCCCATTTCAATATTATTTTGCTTTTTCGCTATCCCAACAAGCGTTAAACCACCGGCATTTACATGAACATCCGCTCCAGCTTGAACCAGTAAGCGAACGATTTCTGTGCTATTTGTAATAACTGCCCAGTAGAGTGGAGCATATCCCTGTGAATCTTTCATTTCTACATTTGCTTTCCTTTCAACCAATGCTGAAACAATAGCAGTATGACCTTGCTGAGCTGCAAGATTTAATGGAGTATCATTGTACCCACAAATATTATGCCAACGCCGAGTTAAAGCATTAACATCGGCTCCAGCATGAATAAGAGCTAATGCAATCTCAGTATAACCTTTGCCAGCTGCTAAGTGGAGCGCAGTCTGCTTCACACTATCTCGATCTTCTAAGTTTGCTCCTTTTTCCAACCAAATTTTAACTTCATTCAAATCACCCTTCCGAGTTGCGTCAAGAAGATTTCTGCTTCGAAGTGGAGCCCTTTGAACTGGAGCACTAAAACAAGCGCCAGCAAAAGAGTCGATAGGAACAATCGTTAAACAAATAAACAATATTATTTTTTTCATATCGGTCGGTTTTAGTAGGTAAAAGCAAGGTTGTCAACTAATTTTTAAATATATCTCCATTTAAGCTAAAATA